>NZ_POUD01000100.1 GCF_003236395.1 Nonomuraea aridisoli
GCCTGTGTGGAGAGCCGCGACGGTCCGCCGGGACCGCCGTCAGCCGCCTCAGCCGAGGCGGTCGAGCAGCGCGTTGTACTCGTCCCACAGCTCCTTGGGCAGGTGGGAGCCGAACTTCTCGAAGTGGTCCAGAACCGCGTCGTCGCCGCCACCTGAACCGGCCGGCCCGGAATCGCCGTCCGCGAACACCGATTCCTGTTCCTTCTTCTCTGCCCGGCCCGTCTCCACACCGCCCCGTAGGGGTCGTGCTCTGGGTTTGGGCGGTGCCCTGAATGGGGGTGGCGAGGTGAGGTGTATCGGGCGGCGGCGTGCCTACAGGGTGGTGGTGAGGGCGGTGATTGTGGTGGTGATGGCGGGTGGTAGGGCCGTCAGGTGGTGGACGGGGGTTTCCAGCGGGGTCAGGTCGTCGGACCAGGGGGCGGTTTGGCGGATCAGGGTGCGGGCGTCGTTCTTCGTGAGGGTCGTGCCCTGGGAGCGGGCGACGGCGATGAGGGCCTCGCGCCAGGTGTTGGCCAGTTTCGCGTGGCCGTTGTCGAGGATGCGGCGCAGGACCGAGGCGGCCTCGTCGGTGGGTTGCGGGAGGCGTACGGCGTCGAGGACGCCGTCGGCGGGGCGCAGGTCGTACACGGTGGAGAGCGGGCGGGGGAGCGGTGGGACCGCGCCGGACAGCAGGACGCGGACGTGGGAGGCGCGGGTCGCCAGGAGGAGGCGGGGGAGCGCGGACTCCAGGCCCGGGGGCACGGCCACGGCGACGCGCGAGGGCGCGGCGGCGTACGGCTTGGCGAGCCAGGTCGAGAGCTTGACCCGTGGTGGGGTGAGGTCCTTGGGCCAGTCGCCCACCAGGAGGTCCGGCTCGAAACCCGCCAGCGCCGCCAGGGCCGCCGAGGCCGTGGACGTCTCCGCGGTGCTCTCCACCGACTGCGGGCCCTGGGTGTAGATGGCGGTGGTGAGGCGGCTCAGGCGTGTCCGGACGGCGGGGCGGGTCTTGGTGGTGGGGCGCAGGATGTAGAGGTCGGCGGACGAGCCGATGGCCTCCGCGCCGAAATATCGGTTGAAGTCGGGGTGAACGGCTTCGTAGACCAGGTTGAGCTGTGACAGCTCCTGCTGCACCTTCAGGGCCAGCATCGGCGTACGCTCACTGGCGCCGTACGCCAGCAGCACGCGCCCGTCGTCCTTCAGCCCCTCCAGGGCGCGCGCCACGAACAGTCCCGTGCCCTCCGGCGTGTACGGCGGGTCGGTGACGGCCAGGTCGTGCTCGCGCGCGGACGGCGGCAGCCCCAGCCGCAGGTCGGCCCAGCGGGTGCGGACGCCCAGCCCCTGGTCGTCGATGTAGGCCAGGATGCGCTCGTCGACGTCGACCACCGTGACGTCGGTCTCGGGATGGACGAGCTTGACGGCCAGCGAGGTCAGGTCGTGGTCGCCCACGCACAGCAGCCGCGCGCCCGGCAGCCAGAACCGGGCGCCGAGCAGCAGCGCCCGCCGCAGCACGGTCTCGGGCGTGGCGGAGACGTGGTCGAGCACGTGGCGGGCCCGTGGCGCCTTCGCGATCAGGTCGGTGAGGCGGTCGAGCACGTGGCCGTAGTGGGGCACCAGGTGGGCCACCGGGTCCTCCGGCGGCGGCGCCACGGCCAGGAGGTCCTGGTAGCCGGGCGTGTCGACGAGCCGCATGCGGAACCGGTCGCCCTCGTGCTCCAGGGGCAGCTCGCGCACGAGCGACTCGACGGTGCGCCGGGAGGTGGCGCTCTGCCTGACCACGTCGGCCAGCGTCCACCACTGGCCGTCGCTCACCAGGGCCAGCGCGTGCCGCAACCGCCTGCTGTCGACCCCCGCCTGCGCGAGCAGCCGCTCGACCCCCACACGCTCCATGGTGGAACCCTATCGACCTCTCGCCGGACGCCGGTCGCCCAGGCGAAGGCGGCTCGAAACTGGTCGGCCGGATCGGGAATGCCGCCCGCCTGGTCCGAGGTTCGAGATAGGGAGTTCGCATGCTGGATGGTGGCCAATGTTCGCAATGCGGACGCTGTGGGCACCATTCCGGCAGGGTGCGGTAATCTCTACCCACGATATGCAGCAGGGCCAACGTCGTCCCCGCCTGTACAGCAGTTCACGACAGACGATGACGACGGGAGGGATTCAATGCCTGCTGCCCACCTCGGTTTCCCCGAGCCCCAGGGCCTGTACCACCCCGCCAACGAGCATGACGCCTGTGGTGTCGCCATGGTGGCCGACGTCGCGGGGCGGCGTGACCACGGGATCGTGGTGAAGGCGCTGACGGCGCTGTGCAATCTCGACCACCGGGGGGCCAAGGGTAGCGAGCCGGACACCGGCGACGGCGCCGGCATCCTGACGCAGATCCCCGATGCGTTCTACCGCGCGGTCGTGCCCTTCGAGCTGCCGGCCGCCGGTTCCTACGCCACCGGCATCGCCTTCCTGCCCGTGGAGGACGAGGCCAGGGGCGCCGCGGTCCGCCTGATCGAGGAGATCGCGGCCGAGGAGGGCCTGACGGTGCTCGGCTGGCGCGAGGTGCCGGTCGACCGTACGCTGCCGGGGCCGAGCGCCCGGGCCGTCATGCCGCATTTCGCCCAGCTCTTCGTGTCCGACCCCGCCGGGCGTACGGGTCTCGACCTCGACCGCCTCGCCTTCTGCCTGCGCAAGCGCGCCGAGCACGAGGCCCGGGTCTACTTCCCGTCGCTGTCGGCCAGGACGGTCGTCTACAAGGGCATGCTCACCCCCGAGCAGGTCGAGCCGTTCTTCCCCGACCTGAGCGACGAGCGCTACGAGAGCGCGATCGCGCTGGTGCACTCGCGCTTCTCCACCAACACGTTCCCGAGCTGGCCGCTGGCGCACCCGTACCGCTACATCGCGCACAACGGTGAGATCAACACCGTCAAGGGCAACCGCAACTGGATGCGGGCCCGTGAGGCGATGCTGCAGTCCGCCCACATCCCGGGCGATATTTCACGACTTTTCCCCATCTGTGACCCAGAGGGGAGCGACACCGCCAGCTTCGACGAGGCCCTCGAACTCCTCCACATGGGCGGCCGGAGCCTGCCGCACGCCGTGCTGATGATGATCCCCGAGGCGTGGGAGAACCACACCGAGATGGACCCCGCGCGGCGCGCGTTCTACGAGTTCCACTCCACGATGATGGAGGCCTGGGACGGCCCCGCCTCGATCACCTTCACCGACGGCACCCTCGCCGGCGCCGTGCTCGACCGCAACGGCCTGCGCCCCGGCCGGTTCTGGGTGACCGCCGACGGCCTCGTCGTGCTCGCCTCCGAGGCCGGCGTGCTCGACATCAAGCCCGAGGACGTCGTCCGCAAGGGCCGCCTGCAGCCCGGCCGGATGTTCCTCATCGACACCGCCCGCGGCAAGATCATCGAGGACGACGAGATCAAGGCGGAGCTGGCCGCCGAGCTGCCGTACGCCGACTGGCTGCACGCCGGCCTGGTGCGGTTCGAGGAGCTGCCCGCCCGCCAGCGCGAGATCCCCACGCACGAGGCGCTCGTCAAGCGGCAGCAGACCTTCGGCTACACCGAGGAAGAGCTGCGCATCATCCTGTCGCCGATGGCGAAGACCGGCGCCGAGCCGATCGGCTCCATGGGCACCGACACGCCCGTCGCCGTGCTGAGCGAGAAGCCGCGGCTGCTGTTCGACTACTTCACCCAGCTGTTCGCGCAGGTCACCAACCCGCCGCTGGACGCCATCCGCGAGGAGCTGGTCACCTCGCTGGCCAGCACCCTCGGGCCCGAGGGCAACCTTCTTGAGCCGGGGCCGTCGTCGTGCCGGCAGCTGGTGCTGCCGTACCCGGTGATCGACAACGAAGAGCTCGCCAAGATCATCCACATCAACGACGAGCACGACCTGCCGGGCTTCCACCCGTACGTCATCAGCGGCCTGTACGAGGTCGCGGGCGGCGGCGAGGCGCTGCTGCACCGGCTGGAGGAGATCAGGGCCGAGGCCTCGCAGGCGATCGCGAACGGCGCGCGCATCATCGTGCTGTCCGACCGCGGCTCGTCCGAGTCGATGGCCCCGATCCCGGCGCTGCTGCTGACCGGCGCGGTGCACCACCACCTGATCCAGGAGAAGACCCGCACCAAGATCGGCCTGGTCATCGAGACCGGCGAGGCCCGCGAGTGCCACCACATGGCCCTGCTCATCGGGTACGGCGCCGGCGCGATCAACCCGTACCTCGCCATCGAGACGATCGAGGACCTCGCCGACGCCGGCGCGCTGCCGATCGACAAGCGCAAGGCCGTGCGCAACCTGATCAAGGCGTACGGCAAGGGCGTCATCAAGGTCATGTCCAAGATGGGCGTCTCGACGGTGGCCTCCTACACCGGCGCGCAGATCTTCGAGGCGCTCGGCCTGAGCCAGGAGGTCATCGACTCCTGCTTCACCGGCACCACCTCGCGCCTGGGCGGCGTCGGCTTCGACGTGCTGGCCGAGGAGGTCGCGCAGCGCCACCGCCACGCCTACCCGCGCGTGGAGAACCCGCACCGCAGGCTCCAGGTCGGCGGCGAGTACCAGTGGCGGCGCGAGGGCGAGCCCCACCTGTTCAACCCCGAGACGGTCTTCAAGCTGCAGCACGCCACCAGGACGCGCCGCTACGAGATCTTCAAGGAGTACACGAACCTCGTCGACTCCCAGGCGGAGCAGCTGATGACGCTGCGCGGCCTGTTCAAGCTGCGCAAGGGCAAGTCGATCCCCGTCGAGGAGGTCGAGCCCGTCGAGAGCATCGTCAAGCGCTTCTCGACCGGCGCGATGTCGTACGGCTCGATCTCGGTCGAGGCGCACGAGACGCTCGCCGTCGCGATGAACCGCCTCGGCGGCAAGTCCAACACCGGCGAGGGCGGCGAGGACCCCGAGCGCCTGTACGACCCCGAGCGCCGCAGCGCCATCAAGCAGGTGGCCTCGGGCCGGTTCGGCGTCACCTCCGAATACCTCGTCAACGCGGCCGACCTGCAGATCAAGATGGCCCAGGGCGCCAAGCCCGGCGAGGGCGGCCAGCTGCCCGGCCACAAGGTCTACCCGTGGATCGCCAAGACCCGGCACTCCACGCCCGGCGTCGGCCTCATCTCGCCGCCGCCGCACCACGACATCTACTCGATCGAGGACCTCGCGCAGCTGATCCACGACCTGAAGAACTCCAACCCGGAGGCCAGGGTCCACGTGAAGCTGGTGGCCGAGGTCGGTGTCGGCACGGTCGCCGCGGGCGTGTCGAAGGCGCACGCCGACGTGGTGCTCATCTCCGGCCACGACGGCGGCACCGGAGCCTCGCCGCTGACCTCGCTCAAGCACGCGGGCGCGCCGTGGGAGCTCGGCCTGGCCGAGACCCAGCAGACGCTCCTGCTGAACGGCCTGCGCGACCGCATCGTCGTCCAGGTGGACGGCCAGCTCAAGACCGGCCGCGACGTCGTCATCGCGGCGCTGCTCGGCGCCGAGGAGTACGGCTTCGCCACCGCGCCGCT
This sequence comes from Nonomuraea aridisoli, assembly GCF_003236395.1. Classification (GTDB taxonomy): domain Bacteria; phylum Actinomycetota; class Actinomycetes; order Streptosporangiales; family Streptosporangiaceae; genus Nonomuraea; species Nonomuraea aridisoli. The sequence continues at coordinate 5,472 of NZ_POUD01000100.1, forward strand.
GGTCGTCTCCGGCTGCGTGATGATGCGGGTCTGCCACCTCGACACCTGCCCGGTGGGCGTGGCCACGCAGAACCCCGAGCTGCGCAAGCGCTTCTCCGGCAAGCCCGAGTTCGTGGTCAACTTCTTCGAGTTCGTCGCCCAGGAGATCCGCGAATACCTCGCCGAGCTGGGCTTCCGCTCGCTCGACGAGGCGATCGGCCACGTCGAGATGCTCGACATGTCGGCGGCCGAGAACCACTGGAAGGCGAGCGGTCTCGACCTGTCGCCGATCCTGCACCGGCCGGAGCTGCCCGAGGGCACCGCGCTGCGCCGGATCGTCGGCCAGGACCACGGGCTGGAGCACGCGCTCGACAACACGCTCATCCAGCTCGCCGAGGGCGCGCTCAAGGACGGCACCCCGGTCACGCTGGAGCTGCCCATCCGCAACGTCAACCGCACGGTCGGCACCATGCTCGGCTACCAGGTGACCAAGCGGTACGGCGGCCAGGGCCTGCCCGACAACACCATCGACATCTCGTTCACCGGGTCGGCGGGCAACTCGTTCGGCGCGTTCGCGCCGCGCGGCATCACGCTGCGGCTGACCGGCGACGCCAACGACTACCTCGGCAAGGGCCTGTCGGGCGGCCGCGTCACCGTGCGCCCGCACGAGGCGGCCCCGCTCGACGGGCAGATCATCGCCGGCAACGTGGCCCTGTACGGCGCCACCTCCGGCGAGGTGTTCATCCGCGGCGTCGTGGGCGAGCGGTTCTGTGTGCGCAACTCCGGCGCCACGGCGGTCGTCGAGGGCGTGGGCGACCACGGCTGCGAGTACATGACCGGCGGCAAGGTCGTGGTGCTCGGCCCGACCGGGCGCAACTTCGCGGCCGGCATGTCGGGCGGCGTCGCGTACCTGCTGGACCTGCGGACCGAGCGCGTCAACCGCGAGATGGTGGCCATCGAGGCGATCACCGAGCAGGACGCCGAGTTCCTCAAGGAGACGGTCGAGAAGCACTTCGCGGAGACCGGCTCGCCGGTCGCCAAGCAGCTGCTGGCCGACTGGGATGCGGCGCTGGGCAGGTTCGGCAAGATCATGCCGACCGACTACAAGAGGGTGCTGGAGGCCGCCGAGGCCGCCCGCATCGAAGGCAGGGACATCGACGAGGCCGTCATGGCGGCTGCGGTTCAGGGCTAAGGGAGGCGTACCGATGGCTGACCCGAAGGGTTTTCTCACGCACGACCGGGAGTTGCCGGCGCGCCGCCCCGTGGACGTGCGCATCAGCGACTGGCGTGAGGTCTACCAGGACTTCTCGCAGGAGAAGCTGACCAAGCAGGCGGCCCGCTGCATGGACTGCGGCATCCCGTTCTGCCACAACGGCTGCCCGCTGGGCAACCTCATCCCCGAGTGGAACGACCTCGTCTACCGCACCGACTGGCGCGAGGCGATCGAGCGGCTGCACGCCACGAACAACTTCCCGGAGTTCACCGGCAGGCTCTGCCCGGCTCCGTGCGAGGCGGCGTGCGTGCTCGGCATCAACGCCGACCCGGTGGCGATCAAGCGGGTCGAGGTCGAGATCATCGACCGCGCGTTCGACGAGGGCTGGGTGACCCCGCAGCCGGCGCCCGTCAAGACCGGCAGGAGGGTCGCGGTCGTCGGCTCCGGGCCCGCGGGCCTGGCCGCCGCCCAGCAGCTGACCAGGGCCGGGCACGACGTGGTGGTGTTCGAGCGCGCCGACCGCATCGGCGGCCTGCTGCGTTACGGCATCCCCGAGTTCAAGATGGAGAAGCGCCACATCGACCGGCGCCTGGCGCAGATGCGGGCCGAGGGCACCGAGTTCCGCACCGGCGTCAACGTCGGCGTCGACGTCACGGCCGCCCAGCTGCGCGAGCAGTTCGACGCCGTGGTGCTCGCCGGTGGCGCCACCCAGTGGCGCGACCTGCCGGTGCCCGGGCGCGAGCTCAACGGCGTCCACCAGGCGATGGAGTACCTGCCGCTGTCCAACAAGGTCCAGGAGGGCGACTTCGCGAGGTCGCCCATCTCGGCCGAGGGCAAGCACGTGGTGGTGATCGGCGGCGGCGACACCGGCGCCGACTGCATCGGCACGGCGATCCGGCAGGGCGCCGCGTCGGTCACCCAGCTGGAGATCATGCCGATGCCGCCCCGTACGCGGCCCGACAACCAGCCGTGGCCGACGTACCCGATGTTGTTCAAGGTCGAGAGCGCCCACGAGGAGCTGGCCGAGCAGGGCGGTGAGCGTCTGTACGCCGTCTCCACCACGGAGTTCGCCGGCGACGCCGACGGCAACGTGCGGGCGCTGCGGCTGGTCGGCGTCGAGGGGCCGCAGAACGGGTTCAAGCCGATCCCCGGCACCGAGCGGGAGATCCCGGCCGAGCTGGTCACGCTGTCCATGGGCTTCGTCGGGCCGGAGAAGGGCGCTCTGCTGCAGGACCTGGCCGAGGCCGCCGGTGACGGCTTCTACGACGCCAGGGGCAACGTGGCGCGCGACAAGACGTACATGTCCAAGGTGGACGGCGTGTTCGTGGCCGGTGACATGGGCCGCGGGCAGTCGCTCATCGTGTGGGCCATCGCCGAGGGGCGCGCCGCCGCCTCGGGCGTGGACCGGTTCCTGACCGGGGACACGGCGCTGCCGTACCCGATCCTGCCGACCGCGCGCCCGCTGGTCTGATCCCGCGTACGGCGGGCCGGGGTCCCCGGCCCGCCGGTTACGCCCGCTTCGCCCCCCATCGACCGAAATTTCGGTAGTAGGTTGCATCACTTGATAAGTGCCGGGGAAGATGCAGATTCTGCGGCATATCGGTGGATGGGGGAACTATGCGGCGGGTCGTCTCTGGCTTGTCGGCGCTGGCCGCCGTGGTCGCGCTCGGCGCCTGCTCATCGACGACGGCCCAGCGGCCGCACGACCGCGTCGCCGAGCAGAGCGGCACCCCCTCCGCCCAGCAGGCCAAGAGCCCCGGCGCGGGCAAGGGCGAATACCTCGTCTTCTACGCCCCGGGCAAACGCGACGAGGCCGAGGCCGCCGTCGAACGGGCCGGCGGCACCAGGTTGTCGGCGGACACCCGCCTCGGTTACCTGATGGCCAGGGCCGGCGGCGACGACTTCCCCGTGGACGCCGGCGCGGACCCGTCCGTCGTGGGCGTCTCCCCGGACCGGCGCATCGGCGTCGCCGCGGGCCGCCCGGCCGGGAACGCGGCCTTCCCCGACGAGGGCTCGTTCATCGAGCGCAGGGGCGAGCCGCTCGCCGGCCGCCAGTGGGACATGCGGATGATCGGCGCCGAGCGCGCCAACGCCAAGGTCCCCGGCACCAAGAAGGTGCTGGTCGGCGTCATCGACACCGGTGTGGACGGCAAGCACCCCGACATCGCCCCCAACTTCAACCGCGAGCTGAGCCGCAACTTCGTCACCGACCGGCCCAAGGACGACAAGGGCGAGACACTCGACGGTCCTTGCGAGGTCAGCGGCTGCAAGGACCCCGTGGACGCCGACGACGACGGCCACGGCACCCACGTGGCCAGCACGATCGCCTCTCCGATCAACGGCATCGGCATCGCCGGCGTCGCGCCCGGCGTGCAGCTCGTCAACATCCGGGCCGGTCAGGACTCCGGGTTCTTCTTCCTCAAGCCCAGCCTCGACGCCCTCGCCTACGCCGCCGACATCGGCGTGGACGTCGTCAACATGAGCTACTTCGTCGACCCGTGGCTGTTCAACTGTACGGACAACTCCGCCGACACCAGGAAGCAGCAGCTCGAGCAGCGCGCCATCATCACCGGCATCCAGCGCGCCGTCGACTACGCCAGGGCGCGCGGCGTCACGATCGTCTCCGCCCTCGGCAACGGCTCCACCGACCTCGGCCGCCCCACGGTCGACCGGCAGAGCCCCGGCTACCCGAAGGGCAGTGAGAAGACACGCCGGGTCGACAACTCCTGCCTCAGCGTCCCCGCCGAATCGCGCGGGGTCATCTCGGTCTCCTCCGTCGGCCCCTCCGGCCGCAAGGCGATCTACAGCGACTACGGCGTGGAGCAGACCGACGTGGCCGCGCCCGGCGGCGACGTGCTCGACGGGCAGGGCGGCGCCAAGGTCGACCGCGGGATCCTGGCCGCCGCGCCCGAGCGCGTGCTGCGCAAGGCGGGCCGCATCGACGCCGACGGCGAGCCCAAGGGCCCCGACGTCGTCAAGAGCTGCAAGGGCGGCACCTGCGCCTACTACCAGTACCTCGAAGGCACCTCGATGGCCGCGCCGCACGCCACCGGCGTCGCCGCCATCCTCATCAGCCGCTTCGGCAAGCCCGGCAGGGGCGGCGTGGAGCTCGCCCCCGCCACGGTGGAGGAGCTGCTCTACAGGACGGCGACCCGCAAGTCCTGCCCGTCGCCGCGCGAGTACGTCTACAAGGCGTACGGGCAGAGCGTCACACACGCCTGCGAAGGCGACACGGCGGACAACGGTTTCTACGGCCACGGCATCGTGAACGCCTGGAAGGCCGCTACTGTCGAACCATGATGTATCGCCTCGTGGCGGACATCGCGATGGTGGTGCACTTCGCTTTCCTGGCGTACTTGGCCGTGGGCGGGTTCCTGGCATGGCGGTGGCGGCGTACGATCGGGTTACATCTCGCCGTAGTGGCCTGGGGGGTGCTGTCGGTCGCCGGTGTCGACTGCCCCCTGACCCACGTCGAGGACTGGGGGCGGCGCAACGCCGGCCAGGTGGGGCTGCCGCCCAGCGGATTCATCGACCACTACATCGAGGGCGTGATCTACCCAGAGGAGCACACGAACTTGGCACGTCTGGGAGTCGCCGTTCTCGTTCTGTTCTCCTACGTCGGGTACGTTCTCCGGCGTCAGTGACTGCCAAGTGGTCTGTACCAATTAAGGTAGGACTCGTGACTCGTCGCGCGAAAATCGTCTGCACCCTAGGCCCCGCCACATCGTCCAAGGAACGCCTCCGCGATCTGATCGCCGCGGGCATGGACGTGGCACGGTTCAACCTCAGTCATGGCACCCATGACCTGCACAGAGAGGTCTTCGACCGGGTCAGGGAGGTGGCGGCCGACCTCGGCCGCGGCGTAGGCGTGCTCGCCGACCTGCAGGGCCCCAAGATCCGCGTCGGCACGTTCGAGGAGGGCCCCGTCAGGCTGGGCTTCGGCGACGTCTTCACCATCACCACCGAAGACGTGCCGGGCGACCGCGAGCAGGTCTCCACCACCTACAAGGGGCTGCCGAAGGACGTCCGCCCCGGTGACACGATCCTCGTCGACGACGGCCGCCTCGTGCTCGAGGCCACCCGCGTCGAGGGGGAGCGGATCATCACCCGCGTCGTCATCGGCGGCATGATCTCCGACAACAAGGGCCTCAACCTGCCGGGCGTCAACGTCAGCGCCCCGGCCCTGACCGACAAGGACGAGGCCGACCTGCGCTGGGCGCTGCGCACCGGCTTCGACATGATCGCTCTGTCGTTCGTGCGCCGCCCGTCCGACGCCGACGTGGTGCGCAACATCATGGAGCAGGAGGCCGTCCGGCTGCCGCTGATCGCCAAGATCGAGAAGCCGCAGGCGGTCGACCGGCTCCCCGAGATCGTCGACGCCTTCGACGGCATCATGGTGGCCCGCGGCGACCTCGGCGTCGAGCTGCCGCTGGAGGAGGTGCCGATCGTGCAGCGGCGCATCATCGAGCTGTGCCGCGAGAAGGCCCACCCGGTCATCGTCGCCACCCAGATGCTCGACTCGATGATGAACTCCCCGCGCCCGACCCGCGCCGAGACCTCCGACGTGGCCTACGCGGTCATGGACGGCGCCGACGCGGTGATGCTCTCGGGCGAGACCTCGGTCGGCAACTACCCGATCGAGGCCGTCTCCACGATGGACCGCATCGCGTGCGCCGCGGAGAAACACTCCCTGAGCGCCACCCACACGCTGGAGCGCATGCCGGAGACCACCGGCGGCGCCATCGCGCGGGCCGCGGCCGAGGTCGGGGCGATCGTCGGGGCGAAGGCGCTGGTGGCGTTCACGATGTCCGGTGAGACCGCGCGGCGGCTGGCCCGCTACCGCTCGCCTATCCCGCTGCTGGCCTTCACCTCCTCGCCCCACGTGCGCGGGCAGCTCTCGCTGACCTGGGGGGTGGAGACCTTCCAGGTGCCGTTCGTCCACCACACCGATGACATGGTGCGGCAGGTCGAGGCGTCGCTGCTGTCGCTGGGCCGGCTGGAGAAGGGCGACAAGGTGGTCATCGTGGCCGGCTCGCCTCCCGGCACGCCGGGCTCGACCAACGCGCTGCGCGTCCACACGATCGGCTCCGCCGTCTCACACGCCCACTGAGGCCTTCCGTTACGGCGCGCCGTGGCCCGCCACCCGCCGCACTCCGGCTGAGGGCCTTCCGGGGAAACGGCCGCTGACCCTTCACCGGCGGGCCGCCGCCACGCGAGCGCCCTGTGGGCCGCCTCCGTGGCCACAGGGCGCCCGCCGGAGGGTGTCAGTTGGCGTGCAGGGCGGCGTTGAGCTCGATGCGCTGGCCCTTGCGCGGCACGGCCTCGACCGCGCCCGACTGCGAGTTGCGGCGCAGCAGGATGCCGTCGGAGCCCGACAGCTCGGCCGCCTTGACGACCGTGCCGTCGGGCAGGGTCACCTTGGTGCCGGCGGTCACGTACAGGCCCGCCTCCACCACGCAGTCGTCGCCGATCGAGATGCCGAGGCCCGAGTTGGCGCCCAGCAGGCAGCGCTCGCCGATCGAGATGACCTGCTTGCCGCCGCCCGACAGCGTGCCCATGATCGAGGCGCCGCCGCCCACGTCGGAGCCGTCGCCGACGACCACGCCGGCCGAGACGCGGCCCTCGATCATCGAGGCGCCGAGCGTGCCGGCGTTGAAGTTGACGAAGCCCTCGTGCATCACCGTGGTGCCGGCGGCCAGGTGGGCGCCCAGGCGTACGCGGTCGGCGTCGGCGATGCGCACCCCCGACGGCAGCACGTAGTCGACCATGCGCGGGAACTTGTCCACGCTGTAGACCGTCACCTGGCCCCTGGCCCGCAGCCGCAGCCGGGCGCGCTCGAAGTCGGGCACCGGGCAGGGGCCGAAGTTGGTCCACACCACGTTGGCCAGCAGGCCGAACACGCCGTCGAGGTTGACGCCGTGCGGCCGCACCAGGCGGGCCGAGATCAGGTGCAGGCGCAGGTAGACGTCGTGGGCGTCGACGGGCGCCTCGGAGAGCTTGGCGATGCCGGTGCGCACCGCCACCACCTCCACGCCCCGCGCCGCGTCGGGGCCGGTCAGCTCGGCCAGCTCGCCCGCCTCCTCGGCGGACAGGCGCTGCGTGCCCGTGACGGGCGCGTCGCCCAGCTCGGGAGCTGGGAACCAGGTGTCGAGTACGGTGCCGTCGGCGGCGATGGTCGCGAGGCCGACGCCGAAGGCGCCGGTCGAGGTGGGATCGATAGCAGTCACGGGCCCAAAAATACCGTTCCGCAGGTCAGCCGAGGGCGCCCAGGTCGGCCGACAGCCAGCGTTCGGGCCGTACCCGGAACGTCACGAGCACGTTGAGGTCGGAGCCGTGGACGTAGCCCGACACGGCCTCCGGCGGCAGGTAGCGGCCGGAGATGCGGGTCAGTTCCTCCAGCGTCGTCGGCCCCGACTGCACGACCGGCCCCTCCACCGACACGTAGCGGTAGGTGGGGCTGGAGCGCTGCACGAGCATCGACAGCCGGCCCGCCTTCGCGATCAGCCGGGCCTTGAGCGAGTCGCCGTCGGTCAGGAACCGGATCTCACCTCCGGGGCTGTAGTCGTACCAGACCGGCACGGTCAGCGGCGCGCGACCCTTGCCCGCCTCCACCGCCAGGCTCGCGATGTGCGCCTCCGCCAGGAACGCCTCCCGGGCCGCCACGCTCAACGGCATCCCGCCCACCCCCGTATGCATAGATCGTGCACCGGCTATTCCCTGTGGGAAGGATCCTGAAAAGTCGCCCACGCGATCATCTGTCCGCGTCGCCGTGGCCCTTCGCGACGGCCGCCGCCGTACGGACGAACGCCGCCAGCGCCCGCGACCGGGCCTCCTCCGGCCAGGCCAGCACGACGGTCGTGGGCGGGCCGTCGGCGACCGGCACGCACACCAGGTCGCGCCGCACCAGCTCGCCGGCCGACTCCGGAGCCACCACGACGAGCCGGCCGAGCGCCACGAGCTGCAGCAACGCCGCCGGATCGGTGATCTCGGAGTGGTCGCGCGGCCAGCGGGGGACCGGCCCGGCGTCGAGATCGGCCAGCCGGACGCGCTCGCGCCCGGCCAGCGGATGGCCCGCCGGCACGACGGCCACGCTGCCCTCGCTCACCAGCGGCTCGCTGCCGAACCCTGTCAGGTCCTCGTACGGGCTGTGCAGGAACGCCACGTCGGCCGTGCCCGCGCGGACCAGCCGGGCCCGCTCGGCCACCCCGCACAGCACCAGCTCCACCTCGACGGCGTCCGGGTGCGCGGGGTAGGCCGCGAGGATGTCCGGCAGCAGGCCTCCGTCGCCGCCGGGCTTGAGCGCCACCACCAGCCGCGGGTCGGCCCGCCCGGCCCGGCGCGTGCGCGCGGTGGCGGCGGCCACCGCGTCGAGCACCTTGGCGGCCTCCCTGGCCAGCACCTCGCCCGCCGGGGTGAGCGTGACGCCGCGGCTCGACCGCTCCAGCAGGCGCACGCCGAGCCGCCGTTCCAGCTTCTGGATCGCCCGGGACAGCGGCGGCTGCGCCATGCCCAGCCGGGCCGCCGCCCGGCCGATGTGCAGCTCCTCCGCGACGGCGGCGAAGTAGGCCAGCTCGCGCGTCTCCATACCGTCAGGGTATGGGCCGCGACCCAGCCGGTGTTGGCCCGTGAACCGGGCGCGATGGTGTGCTTTGCGACATGACTTCTTCCGGTATGACCGCTCTGGTGACGGGGGCGAACAAGGGGATCGGCCACGAGGTGGCCGCGGGGCTCGCGGCGAGGGGCATGAGCGTGCTGCTCGGCTCCCGTGACCGCGCCCGCGGCGAGCGGGCCGCCGCCCGGCTGCGCGCGGAGGGCGGCGACGTACGGGCGGTCGTGCTCGACGTCACGGACCCGGACTCCGTCGGGGCCGTCGCCGCGTCGCTCGACCGCCTCGACGTGCTCGTCAACGACGCCGGCGTCTCGGGGCCGCTAGGGGAGCCGCCGAGCGCCACCCCGGCCGCGACGCTGCGGGAGGTCTTCGAGACGAACGTCGTGGGCGTCCTCATGGTCACCAACGCCGTGCTGCCCCTGCTCAGGCGCTCACCCGCGCCCCGCGTCGTGAACGTCTCCAGCGGCGTCGGCTCCCTGGCCCACCAGACCGACCCCGGCCACTACATGTCGGGGCTGCCGGCCTCGGCGACCTACCCGGTGTCGAAGACGGCGCTCAACCAGCTCACCGTGCAGTACGCCAGGGAGCTGCGCAAGGACGGCATCCTGGTCAACGCCGCCGCCCCGGGCGCGTGCGCGACCGACTTCACCAAGGACCTGCCGTTCCCCATCACCCGTACGGCGGCGCAGGGAGCGGCGGTGGTGATCCGCCTGGCCACGCTCCCGGGGGACGGCCCGACGGGCGGCTTCTTCGACGACGACGGGCCCGTGCCGTGGTGACAGATGGTGGAGAAGCCGAAGCCGCCCGGCCGCAAGGGCCGAGCGGCTTGGATGGTGCCCCGGGTGGGATTCGAACCCACACTGTGCGGGTTTTGAATCCGCTTTCTCTCCCAGTTGGAATACCGGGGCATGTCCGAGATCTCCGGACGCATGGGCAGCGCGTGATCGAAGCTTAGCCCAACCCTGGGCCACATCGATCCGGCGTGGCTCCAATCTACCGGACGTCTGTACTCTTCTGCTCGTGAGTACGCAGCGGCGAGTAGTGATCGCGGAAGACGAGGCTCTGATCCGGCTTGACCTCAAGGAGATGCTCCAGGAGGACGGCTACGTCGTCGTGGGCGAGGCCGGTGACGGCGAGCAGGCGATCCGGCTGGCCGCCGAGCTGAGACCCGACCTCGTCATCCTCGACGTCAAGATGCCCGTGCTCGACGGCATCTCGGCGGCCGAGCGCATCGTGGCGGACCGGATCGCCCCCTGCCTCATCCTGACCGCCTTCTCCCAGCGTGACCTGGTCGAACGGGCGCGCGACGCGGGGGCGATGGCCTACCTGGTCAAGCCGTTCACCAAGGCCGACCTGGTGCCGGCCATCGAGATGGCGGTGAGCAGGCACGAGGAGATGGTGGCGCTGGCGGCCGAGGTCTCGAGCCTGTCGGATCGGCTGGAGACCAGGAAACTGGTGGAGCGGGCGAAGGGCCACCTGATGGCCCAGCACGGCTGGACGGAGCCGCAGGCGTTCCGGTGGATCCAGAAGGCGTCCATGGACCGGCGGCTGAGCATGCGCGAGGTAGCCCAGATCGTTATCGACGACGCGGCCGAACGATCGTGACCCGCGGCCGGTGGGGCGCATCCACGCCCTGCCGGTCGCCGTCCGACGTATCACCGTGGCGGCGCCGCGGGGTTCATGGGCCATGACGGCCGCGAAGGCACGCTAATGGCGTGCGGGGGCCGGCCCGGGCATTTCACATAGTGAGACCGATCCCGAAATTTCGGCTTAAGTCTACTTATTTTGGACACTGGCCGTAACTCTCCTGAGATGTTGCATAACCGTATGTGTCAAAGACATCACAAATCGGCATAAATGACTGTCCAGAACTCCCGCCGACTCTCTCAGGCAGGCATGCTGAGCTCGGCAAACGCAGTGAAGGTGATCGTTCCTTCGCTGAGACATGGGGAGTCTCTTTCATGATTCGCATTGCTCCAGCAGGACGCGTGCTGGCCGTCGCGGCCGCGGCGAGCCTGGCTCTGACGGCCTGTGGCAGCGGCGACACGGCCGCGCAGCAGACGACCGGCTCCGCGGCCCCGTCCACGGCGGCCTCGTCCGCGCCGCCGGCGAAGGGCGACGGCACCCTCACCCTGGGTACGGTGCTGCCGCAGACCGGTTCGCTGGCGTTCCTCGGCCCGCCCGAGTTCGCGGGCGTGGACCTGGCCGTCAAGGAGATCAACGACGCCGGAGGCGTGCTCGGCAAGCCCGTCGCGAAGTACGACGCCGACTCGGGCGACACGACCACGAACATCGCCTCGCAGTCGGTGGACAAGCTGCTGGCGCAGAAGGCCGACGCCATCATCGGCGCCGCCTCCTCCTCGGTGTCCGAGTCGATCATCGACAAGATCACGGGTGCTGGGGTCGTGCAGTTCTCGCCGGCCAACACCTCCGACACCTTCACCACGATCCAGGACAACGGGCTGTACTTCCGTACCGCGCCGCCGGACAAGCTCCAGGGCCGCGTGCTCGGCGACGTCGTCGTGGCCGACGGCAACGACACGGTCGCCATCATGGCGATGCAGGACTCCTACGGCTCCGGCCTGGCCGACCAGGTCAAGGCGACCGCCGAGGCGGCCGGCGCCACCGTCGTGGAGCGGGTCGACTACGACCCGAAGGCGGCCGACTTCTCCGCCGACATCGCCAAGATCAAGGCCAAGAACCCGAAGGCGGTCGTGCTGATCGGCTTCGAGGAGACCGCCAAGGTCATCGCGGAGCTGGTCAAGCAGGGCATGCCCGCCGACAAGGTGAAGTGGTACATGGTGGACGGCAACATGTCGAACACCAACTACGTGAAGATGCCGAAGGGCACGCTCACCGGCGTCAAGGGCACCACCCCCGGCGCCGAGGCCCCCGAGGAGTTCAGGAAGAGGCTCGCCGAGGTCGCCCCCGACCTCGACGACTACACCTACTCCGCCGAGGCGTACGACGCGGCCAACCTGATCGCGCTGGCCGCCGAGGCCGCCAAGGACGACTCCGGCCGCTCCATCGCCTCCAAGCTGGCCGACGTCAGCAAGGGCGGTGAGAAGTGCAAGACCTTCAAGGAGTGCGTCGACCTGCTGAAGGCCGGCACGGACATCGACTACGACGGCGTCAGCGGTCCGGTCGAGTTCGACGCCGCCGGTGACCCGGCCGTCGCCACGATCGGCGTCTACCAGTACGGCGAGGACAACACGTTCCCCAGCAAGGCGCTGGAGTACCGCACCGGCAACATCGAGGGCTGAGGCTCAGCCGCCGCCCAGGCCGCAGGCCCGCTGCGCGTAGCGGATCAGGCGGTCCTGCACCGGCTTGGGCGGCGTCACGATGACCACGCGCTCCTCACCCCCGTCCAGGCTCGCCCGGACGGGGAACATGAAGGCCTTCTTCGCCTCGCCGAAGGAGTGCCCGTCGCAGCGGGCGGGGGTGAGCTCGACCGGCACCTCCATCCGCTGCCGGTCGGCCGACAGCACGCCCGGCGGCCGCCGTTCCAGGCCGACGTTGTAGTGCGTCGTGCCGCCCAGGTCGCGCACCGCCACCTCGCCCGCGCCGCGCCGGGTGAGCACCAGCGTCGTCCGCATGACCCCGCCCGCCTCCGTCCACCGCGGGCCGAACGCGATGCCCGCCGCCTGCTCGATGAGGAACTGCGAGCACTCGTCGCGCAGCAGCCTGGTCAGCAGCGGATCCGGGTGCGGCACCTTGAACACCACCTTGCGCGGCTGCTCGGAGCCGGTGGCGACGTGCGCCACGACGGTGGCCGGGCGCAGCTCCGGCAGGCGGTCCGGGGTGCAATGGGCGGCACCGTACGGGATGGGGATGTCCGTACGATTGGTCCGGCCGATAGTGGTCTCGACCTTTTTAGGGGGAAGCGTCCTAAATGACGGCGTGACGAGCTGGACGTCGGCGAAAAACACCGATGTTTCGCCGGTATTTCGGACAGCGACCTGAAGACGGTGGACCGGCTCGTCGGAACGCCATTGGGCCAGCGAGACCGAAACACCCGCCGGCGCCTGGGCGGACGGCTCGGCCCCGCCGCAACCGGCAATGAGGACGACCGCTGCCAGTAGGGCGCAGATCCGCTTCACTCATCGCACATTAAGCCTCCTTCCCCTGGTCCGTAAGTTGAGGACTGATTACGACTCCGCATCCAAGTGCCGACAGTTCCTCTCCGCATCTAGTTCGAGTACGCAGCGATTTTGTACGTTTCCGTCATTCGATCGGGAACGCTCGGCGGTGCTGACGGATCCCGGCCTGGAAATGAAGGAGACACTTCATGATCCGCATTGCTCCCGTGGGACGGGCGCTGGCTGTCGTGGCTGCCACGAGCCTGGCCCTGACAGCCTGCGGTGGTGGCGGCGACACCGCCACGCAGACTTCTCAGAGTGCCGCGCCGGCCTCGTCGGCGCCCGCCGCCAAGGGCGACGGCACGCTGACCCTCGGAACGCTGCTGCCCCAGACCGGTTCGCTGGCGTTCCTCGGCCCGCCTGAGTTCGCGGGCGTGGACCTCGCTCTCAAGGAGATCAACGAGGCCGGAGGCGTGCTCGGCAAGCCGGTTGTCAAGCACGACACCGACTCGGGCGACACGACCACGAACATCGCCTCGCAGTCGGTGGACAAGCTGCTGGCGCAGAAGGCCGACGCCATCATCGGCGCCGCCTCCTCGTCGGTGTCGGAGTCGGTGATCGACAAGATCACGGGCGCGGGCGTGGTGCACTTCTCGCCCGCCAACACCTCCGACAAGTTCACCACGATCGCCGACAAGGGCCTGTACTTCCGTACGGCGCCGCCGGACCAGCTCCAGGGCCGCGTCCTCGGCGACCTCGTCATCTCCGACGGCAACGACACGGTCGGCGTCGTCGCGATGCAGGACTCGTACGGCACCGGCCTGGCCGACCAGGTCCAGAAGACCATCACCGACGGCGGTGGCCAGGTGGTCGAGCGCATCGACTACGACCCGAAGGCCGTCGACTTCTCCGCCGACGTCGCCCGGCTCAAGGCCGCCAACCCCAAGGGCATCGTCCTGATCGGCTTCGAGGAGACCCTCAAGGTCGTGCAGGAGCTGGTCAAGCAGGGCATGCCGGCTGACAAGCACAAGTGGTACATGGTGGACGGCAACATGTCGAACACCAACTACAAGGAGCTCCCGAAGGGCACGCTGGAGGGCGTCAAGGGCACCTACCCCGGTGCCGCCGCTCCGGACGAGTTCCGGCAGAAGCTCATGGAGGTCGACCCCGAGCTCGAGGACTTCACCTACGCCCCCGAGTCCTACGACGCGGCGAACCTGATCGCGCTGGCGGCCGAGGCGGCCAAGAGCGACGCGGGCGTCGACATCGCCGGCAAGCTGGCCGAGGTCAGCAAGGGCGGCGAGAAGTGCACCAACTTCAAGGAGTGCGTCGACCTGCTGAAGGCCGGCACGGACATCGACTACGACGGCGTCAGCGGTCCGATCGAGTTCAACGACGCCGGTGACCCCGCCACCGCCACCATCGGCATCTACCAGTACGGCGACGACAACACCTACCCGGTGAAGGCGCTGGAGTACCGCACCGGCAACATCGCCGGCTGACGACTCACCGCCGAACGCTTCAAGGGCCCGGTCACCGCGACCGGGCCCTTTCCCGTGCCCGGAGTCACCCCGGGCAGCCCGCCACGATCCGGTCGGCCGCCGCCCGGTACCGCCTGAGCAGCTCCACCTGCCGCTCGTGCGGCACGTCGCTCCTGGACAGCCCCTCGGTCGTCGTCTCGACGGCCCCTACGGCGTCCCGCAGCGCGCCGGGAAGCCGGTCGCCGAACTCCTGCGTGGTGCCGCGCACCTCGGCTATGCGGCCCAGCACGGCGTCCTCGAAGTCCTGCCGCTCCTCCTCGCCCTTCGGCTCCAGCAACAGGTCGGCGTACCCGATGATGGAGACCACGCGGGCGCAGGGGCTGTCGGCGGGGTCGCCGCCGGTGCTGTACTTCCGGGCCGAGGAGGCGTCCTCCTGACAGCCGGCGAGCAGGAGGGGCAGGATCAGCGCCACCATCGCCGAACGGTTCACAGCAGACATTGAAAACGAAGAAGGGGCCTCCTGAGGAGGCCCCTTCCCGATCTTTCTCTTACGCCTTGGCGAGCGTGCCGAGATACAGCTCGATCACCTTGGGGTCGTCGGCCAGCTGCCTGCCGGTGCCGGTGTAGGCGTTGCGGCCCTGGTCGAGCACGTAGCCGCGGTGGCAGATCTGCAGGCAGCGCCGGGCGTTCTGCTCCACCATGATCACGGTCACGCCGGCCTTGTTGATCTGCTGGGCCTGGATGAAGACCAGGTCCTGCAGCTTGGGCGACAGACCGGCCGACGGCTCGTCGAGCAGCAGCACCGACGGCTCGGTCATCAGGGCCCTGGCCATCGCGACCATCTGCCGCTCACCGCCGGACAGCGAGCCGGCGCGTTGCTTGCGCCTCTCCTTGAGCGCGGGGAACAGCTCGGCCACGAACTCGAAGCGCTCCTTGAACTTCCCCGGCACCTGGAAGGCGCCCATCTCGAGGTTCTCCTCGATGGTGAGGCTGGGGAAGACGTTGTTGGTCTGCGGCACGTAGCCGACGCCGCGGGAGACCAGCGAGTGCGCCTTCATGTTCGTGATGTTCTCACCCTTGAGCAGCACCGTGCCGCTGCGGATGGTGACCAGCCCGAACATGGCCTTCAGCAGCGTCGACTTGCCGGCGCCGTTGGGGCCGATGATGCCGATCAGCTCGCCCTCTTTGACGTAGAGGTCGGAGCCGTTGAGGATGTTGACGCCCGGCAGGTAGCCCGCGATCAGCTCGTCGCAGCGCAGCACCGCGTCCTTGGCGCCCTCCAGGTGGGCGCTGCGGTCGGTGACGGCCTGTTTCGACTGGACCGGCTCTTCTGCGCTGCTCACTTCTGCGTCTCCTCTTCGATCTCGGCCTCCAGCGCGGCCTCGGCGTCGTGCAGCTGCTCCTCCAGCTCGCCCTCCGACAGAGGAGCGTCGTGGTGGGCGCCGAGGTAGGCGTCGATCACGCGCTCGTCGGACATGATCGTCGAGGGCGGGCCCTCGGCGATGACCGCGCCCTGCGCCATGACGATGACCCAGTCGCTGATGTCGCGGACCATGTCCATGTCGTGCTCGACGAAGAGCACCGTCATGCCCTGCTCGCGCAGGTCCTTGACGTGGCCGAGCAGCGACTGGGTGAGCGCCGGGTTGACGCCGGCCATCGGCTCGTCGAGCATGACCAGCTCGGGCTCCACCATGAGCGCGCGGGCCATCTCCAGCAGCTTGCGCTGGCCGCCCGACAACGACCCGGCGAAGTCGTCGCGCTTGGCGTCGAGCTTGAAGCGGGCCAGCAGCTCCTCGGCCCGCTCGGTGATCTCGGCCTCCTGACGGCGCCAGGCGCCCGGGACGAGGGCCCGCCAGAAGTTCTCGCCCTTCTGGTGCTGGGCGCCCAGGCGCATGTTCTCCAGCACCGTGAGCCGCGACAGGGCCTTGGTGAGCTGGAACGTGCGGACCATGCCGCGCCTGGCCACCTTGTGCGCCGGGACGCCGTTCATCGCTTTGCCGTTGAACGTCCACGTGCCCGAGTCGGCGGTGTCGAAGCCGGTGAGCTGGTTGAAGAACGTCGTCTTGCCCGCGCCGTTGGGGCCGATCAGCGCGGTGATCGAGCCGCGCTGGACCTCGACGTGCTTGACGTCGACCGCGGTGAGACCGCCGAACCGGCGCACCACGTTGTCCACCGTGAGGATCGGGTCGGGCTTGGGCACACCGGGCTCGCGCTCCATGTCCTTGAAGACGGCGGTGGCGGCGGCCTTGCGGTCGGTGGCCGAGGTAACGGCGGTGGTTTCAGCGTGCATCGATTGCGATCTCCCTCTTGTCACCGAAGATGCCCTGTGGCCGGAAGACGAGCAACAGGATGAGGCCGAGACCGACGAAGACGTACCGCAGGGCGCCGGCCTGGCTGGTGTCGATGAACGTGATGACGCCGGCCGCGACCGCCTCGCTCAGCGTGCCGTTGAGCAGGACGAGCAGCACCCAGAAGATCATCGACCCGACGACCGGGCCGAGCACCCGCGCGGCCCCGCCCAGGATGACCATCGTGTAGAGGTAGAACGTGGTCTCGGTGCCGAAGACGTCCGGCTGCACCGACCCGTAGGCCAGGCCGTAGATGAAGCCGCCGAGGCAGCCGATGACGCCGCCCAGGACGAGCGACTGCATCTTGTACGAGAACACGTTCTTGCCGAGGCTGCGCACGGCGTCCTCGTCCTCGCGGATGGCCTTGAGCACACGGCCCCACGGGCTCTTCATCAGCAGGAAGACGATGAAGCAGCACAGGGCGATGAGCAGCCAGCCGACGACCATGACCCACAGCTGCCAGTGCGCGAAGAAGATCGGGATCGGCCCGAGGTTGAAGCCGTACTCCCCTTCGGGGAAGGGGTTGAGCGCCTGGAAGCCGCCGCTGAAGCCGCGCTGGCCGTCGGAGCCGCCGAAGATGTCCTTGAACGCCACCGAGCGGAACAGCAGCCGGATGATCTCCGCCACGGCGATGGTGACGATGGCCAGGTAGTCGGCCCGCAGGTGCAGCGTCGGGATGCCCATGAGCAGCGCCAGGATGGCCGCGGCCACCAGGCCGACGGCGATGCCCACCCAGAACGGCAGACCTATGACCGTGACGGTGACCGCCAGGCCGTAGCCGGCCACGGCCATGAACGCCGCCTGGCCGAAGTTGAGCAGGCCGGTGTAGCCGAAGTGGATGTTGATGCCGATCGCGGCGAGCGCGTACAGCACGGTCTCCACGCCGACGGCCGACTTGATGGTGGTGCTGAAGATCGTGATCCAGTCCATTTGTGACCCTCCCCCGATCAGCCGATTCGCTCACGGCGGCCCAGGATGCCCTGGGGCCGGACGAGGAGCACGATGATGAGCACCGCGAGGGCGCCGACGCTCTTGAGCTCCGGCGGCACCCACAGCGTGGACACCTGGATGAACAGGCCCACCACGAGCGACCCGACCAGGGCGCCGAACGCGGTGCCGAGACCGCCGAGGGTCACGCCGGCGAAGATGAGCAGCAGGACGTCCTGGCCCATCGTGTACTTGAGGTTCTGCGAGAGCCCCAGCATGATGCCGGCGAGCGCGGCGATGGCCCCGCCGACCGTCCAGATGATCCTGATCACGCCGTCGACGTTGATGCCGGACGACGCGGCGAGCGCGGGGTTGTCGGCCACGGCGCGGGCCGCCTTGCCGGTGCGGGTGCGCAGCAGCGCGATGCCCACGACGACCAGGACGGCCAGCTCGATGCCCATGGCGACGAGGTTCTTGGGCGCGGCGGAGATCGGCCCGATCTCGATGCCCGGCTGCGCGGTGTACTGCGCGTACGACTCGGTCTGGCCGCCGAAGAAGATCAGGAAGACATAGCGCAGGAAGATCGCCACACCGATGGAGATGATCATCATGGCGATGGTGCCGGTGCCGCGCCTGCGCAGCTGGCCCCAGAACAGCCGGTCCTGGCCGTAGCCGAGCATGCCGGCGAGGATCACCGCGCAGACGGCAGCGGGGATCAGATGGAGCCCGAAGCCCACGTTGAACGCATAGGCCAGGATCGCGCCGAGCGTGACGAGCTCGCCGTGGGCGAAGTTGGTCAGGCCGGTGGTGCCGTAGATGAGCGACAGGCCGAGAGCGGCCAGCGCGATGATCAGGCCGAGGTTGAGGCCCTCGAAGGTGAGCTGGGCGGCCTGGGTCCAGAACGGGCTGGCCCCGCTGCCCTCATCGCCCTGCTGCTGAGCCGCGGCGCCCTTCGCCTGCAGGGCGAACAGGACCGAGGAGCAGTTGCCCTCGTAGACGGTCGGCGTGCGGACGTTGTTGCCACCCCGGATCTCGGCGTTCTGGGGCAGACTGGCGGGGTCCAGAGTGACCTGGTACCGCCCAGGGTCCTCGACTTGCACGTCCCAGGCGCCTTGTGCGTTGCTGGTGACCGTCTCGACGGGTTGTCCGCCCTCGGTCGACACGGCGATCCTGGCGCCGTTCACTGGCTGGCCTTGGAATGTGAGTGTTC
The DNA here is from genome assembly GCF_003236395.1 of Nonomuraea aridisoli. GTDB lineage: Bacteria > Actinomycetota > Actinomycetes > Streptosporangiales > Streptosporangiaceae > Nonomuraea > Nonomuraea aridisoli. The sequence continues at coordinate 24,318 of NZ_POUD01000100.1, forward strand.
CCCTCAAACCCTGGCAGTCGGCGGGGTCCGCATGAGCGGGGCCGACCAGCAGGAAGACGAGTCCACCCAAGAAGGCCGTGAACGCGATCACGGCTCTGCGCAATGGTGCTCCCTCAAGTAGGTCAAGGCGGGGTTGTGCCCCTCCATCTCGACACGCGCGCATCGCAGGCACAACTGGGATGCAATGGCGGGAGCTTATTCGTGATACGCCCGTTTAAGTATCGTTCGTCACCAATTAGTGACATGTGTGTGTCACGGATGTGAGGATCAACGGGCCTGGTCAGGCGCTAAATCGTCGATGACGCCTGGCATTTGCGCATAACAGATCGAAAACGATCGCGAAGAATTGGTGGACGAGCCCGCGGGTCTGCCGTTGGGGCCGTGTAGGGCTTCCCCGGCCGTACACGTTTTCTACTAAGCCTCCCCGCGGGCTCTGGCCTGGACCCACCGTAGCGACCCGCGGGGGTGACGCGCAAAGGGAGAGCGAAGACGCCGTAAGGGTCAGCGGTCGCGCAACATGCAGGTGAGCCGGGAGGTGCAGACGAGGCGTCCCTGGTCGTCGGTGATCTCGATGGCGTACGTCGCCAGCGTCCGCCCGCCGTGCACCCGCGTCGCGACGCCGGTCACGTGGCCGGAGGTCGCGGAGCGGTGGTGGGTGGCGTTGATCTCGATGCCCACGGCGATGCGCTCGGGGCCGGCGTGGATGGCCGCGCCCACCGAGCCCAGCGTCTCGGCCAGCACCGCCGAGGCCCCGCCGTGCAGCAGTCCGTACGGCTGGGTGTTTCCCTCGACCGGCATCCGGCCCACGACCCGCTCCGGCCCGGCCTCGAGGAACTCGATGCCCATGCGGTCGGCCAGGGTGTCGCGGTGCAGGTCGCCGAAGACGGAAAGATCCACGGGGCGGTCGACGGGGTCGGTCTGCGTCAAGGGGACGCCTCCACTCTTCCGAGCTCGGGTTTTCTGTCGGAGAGGCAGACTAGGCTGCGTGTGTGCCGAAGAGTGAAGTGACCCCCAGCCGCCCGTGCCTGTTGCTGCTCGACGGGCATTCGCTGGCCTACCGTGCGTTCTACGCGCTGAAAGACGCCAACCTGATGACCACCGACGGTCAGCACACCGAGGCGGTCTACGGGTTCACCTCGATGTTGACCAACATCCTGCGCGACGAGCAGCCGACGCACGTGGCGGTGGCCTTCGACCGGTCGGAGCCGACGTTCCGCCACGAGGAGTACGCCGACTACAAGGCCAACAGGAGCGAGACCCCGGAAGACTTCCGCGGTCAGATGCAGCTCATCTACGAGCTGCTCGACACGCTGCGCATCCCGCGCCTGTCCAAGGCCGGGTTCGAGGCCGACGACCTCATCGCCACCCTCGCCACCCGCGCTTCCGCCGACGGCATGAACGTCCTGATCGTCACCGGCGACCGCGACGCGCTGCAGCTGGTCAACGAGCACGTCACCGTCCTGATGACCCGGCGCGGCATCAGCGACATGACCCGCTTCACCCCCGAGGCCGTCCAGGAGAAGTACGGCCTCACCCCGGAGCAGTATCCCGACTTCGCGGCGCTGCGCGGCGACCCCAGCGACAACCTGCTGAGCATCCCGAGCGTGGGGGAGAAGACCGCCGCCAAGTGGGTGCGCGAATACGGCTCGCTGACCACCCTGGTCGACCGGGTCGACGAGGTCAAGGGCAAGGTCGGCGACAAGCTGCGCGAACACGTCGCCCAGGTCCTGATGAACCGCCGCCTCACCGAGTTGCTGCGCGACGTCCCCGTCGACGTCGACCTCGGCGACCTGCGGCAGGGCTCGTGGGAGCGCGAGGAGATCAACAAGCTCTTCGACACCCTGCAGATCCGCGGCGAGCTGCGCGAGCGGGTGTTCAAGGTGCTCGGCACCGCCGAGCAGGAGCCCGACCAGGGCTTCGAGGTCGAGACCGTGCTGCTCGGCCCCGACCGGGTGGCCGGCTGGCTGTCGGCGCTGCCCGAGGGCCGCGCCGGGCTCGCCTTCCGCGGCGTCTACGGCAGCGGCACCGGCCGCATCGACGGCATCGCCATCGCCTCGCCCGACGGCACGGCCGCCCACATCGACCCCGTCAAGCTCACCGAGGCCGACGAGGCTGCCCTGCGGGCCTGGCTGGGCGACGACGCAAAGCCCAAGGCCGTCCACGACGCCAAGGGGCCCATCCTGGCGCTCTGGGCGCAGGGCATGGAGCTGCGCGGGCTCAGCTGCGACACCGCGCTGGCCGCCTACCTCGCGCTGCCGGGTCAGCGCACGTTCGCCCTCGAAGACCTGGCCAGGCGCTACCTCAACCGCGACCTGCGGGCCGAGGAGGCGCCCAGCGGACAGGCCGCGCTCTTCGGCGACGACGAGGACGCCCCGGCCAAGGACCTCGCGCTGCGCGCCCACGCCGTGCGCGAGCTGGCCGACGCCCTGGAGACGTTCCTGGCCGGGCGGGGCGGCACGCAGCTGCTCGGCGACGTGGAGCTGCCGCTGCTGTCGGTGCTGGCCGAGATGGAGCGGGCCGGCATCGCCGTCGACAGCGAATACCTCGCCGGGTTGGAGGCCGAGTTCGGCGCCGCGGTCAAGCACGCCGTGGAGGAGGCCCACCGCTCGGTCGGCGAGCAGTTCAACCTGGGCTCGCCCAAGCAGCTGCAGGAGATCCTCTTCACCCGGCTCAACCTGCCCAAGACGAAGAAGATCAAGACCGGCTACAGCACCGACGCCGACCAGCTCGCCTGGCTCGCCACCCAGACCGAGCACGAGCTGCCGACGATCATGCTGCGCCACCGCGACCAGCAGAAGCTGCGCACCACGGTCGAGGGCCTGATCAAGGAGATCGCCGACGACGGGCGCATCCACACCACGTTCAACCAGATCATCGCCGCCACCGGCCGGCTGTCGTCGGAGAAGCCCAACCTGCAGAACATCCCGATCCGCACCGCCGAGGGCCGCCGCATCCGGCAGGGCTTCGTCGTCGGCGAGGGCTACGAGACGCTGCTGACCGCCGACTACAGCCAGATCGAGCTGCGCATCATGGCCCACCTGTCGGGCGACGAGTCGCTGATCGAGGCGTTCGAGTCGGGTCACGACTTCCACCAGGCGACCGCGGCGCGGGTCTTCGACCTGCCGCCCGAGCAGATCGACGGCGAGCTGCGCGCCCGCATCAAGGCGATGAACTACGGCCTGGCCTACGGCCTGTCCGACTTCGGCCTGTCCGGGCAGCTCAACATCCCGGTGGCCGAGGCGCGGGCGCTGAAGGAGGAGTACTTCCAGGAGTTCGGCGGCGTACGCGACTTCCTGCACGCCATCGTCTCCCAGGCCCGCACCGACGGCTACACCGAGACGATCATGGGCCGCCGCCGCTACCTGCCCGACCTCACCAGCGACAACCGCCAGCGCCGGGAGATGGCCGAGCGGATGGCGCTCAACGCCCCGATCCAGGGCTCGGCCGCCGACATCATCAAGGTCGCCATGCTCAACGTCCGGCGGGCGCTGGGCGAGGAGGGGCTGGCCTCGCGGATGCTGCTGCAGGTCCACGACGAGCTGGTGTTCGAGGTGGCGCCGGGCGAGCTGGAGCGGCTCAAGCAGCTCGTGTGCGACCAGATGAACGCCGCCTACCACCTGCGGGTGCCCCTGGAGGTCTCGGTGGGCGTCGGCCGTACGTGGGAGGACGCGGGCCACTGAGCGCGGGCCCCCGCCCGCGGGGTTCGGGGG
>NZ_POUD01000101.1 GCF_003236395.1 Nonomuraea aridisoli
GGGGTTCCTTTCGACGGAGGGGAACGAAGGTCGGGGGAGGCCGGCACGAGCGTCTCGCGCATCGCCACCGAGGCGGCCACACCGGCCAGCAGGATGAGGGTGGTCAGCAGGAAGGCGGCCTCGAACGACAGCGCGTCGGCGATCGCGCCCGCCGCCACGGGGCCGATGATGGCGCCCACGTCGGACGACATGTTGAACCACGCGACGTTCCTGGCCGGGCTGCGGCCGCTGATGTCGGCCAGCACGGAGGCCGGCGCCGCCGACAGCCCGCCGCCGGCCACCCCGAGCAGCAGCATGGAGGCGACGAACACCGCCTGCCCGGACGGCACGCACAGCAGCGCCAGGCCGACGCTGCCGGTCAGGCCGGCCACGATCATCGGCGGCCGTCTGCCCCGGGCGTCGCTCCAGCGGCCGAACAGCCCGACGAAGGCCACCTGCGCGGCGGCCGTGCCGAGCATCGCCAGGCCGACGAAGGTGCCGCTGCCGCCCAGCTCGTGGGTGGCGAACATCGGGATGACCGAGTTGCGCATCCCGTAGAACAGCCAGCCGATGCCGAAGCCGGAGACGAGCGCCGCCACGAGGGCGCGGACGTACACGCCGCGGGGGACCGGCGGCGGCGCCGGTGGCTCCGTGGTCGGCGCGCCGCCCGCCTCACTGCCGGTCGCGGCGGTCTCCGGCACCTGGGAGCCGAACATGAGACGGGAGAGCGCGGCGGCGGCGAACAGCGCCAGCCCGTAGAAGACGAAGGGGAAGCGCGGGTCCACGTCGGCCAGCACGCCGCCGACCGCGGGCCCGGCGATGGCCCCGAGCATGAAACCGGTCTGGAACGTGCTCATCGCGCTGCCCCGCGCGTCCGGCGGCGCCAGGCGCATCACCAGCGACATCGCCGCGATGGTGAACGCCGAGCTGCCGATCCCGCCGATCGCCCGCAGGGCGATGAGCAGGGTGAAGTCCGGCGCCAGCGCGGCGAGCAGCATGGTCGCGCCTTGCAGCCACAGGCCCCATTCGAGCACCCGGGGCTCGCCGAAGCGCTGCACGAACCGGCTGTTGGCGACGGCGCTCGCCAGCCGGACCACCGCGAACGCGCTGATCGCCGCGCCCACGGCGGCGTTCCCCGCGCCGAACTCCTCCGCCAGCAGCGGCAGGGCGGGCCCGACCACCCCGAAGCCGAGCGCGACCACGAAGGAAATGAGCGTGCACACGCGCAGGTCGGCGGGCAGCGCCAGGAAACGCTTCACCACACGGCCATCCAGAAGTCCTTAAGGGAGGTTTGGAGCCAAGCCGGAATCATCTGCAGCTAAAGACAACAGGTTCTCTTTGGTAAGCGAGTCGAAGGTCAGCGAGCCGTTGTCAAGCGGAGGAAGCTCTTGCCCGGCTACCCGTAACGTGTTCTACTTACCGCAACCGGGGCCGGGACGCCTCCCGGCCGGGCCCGTCGAGCGTGTCCCCGAGGAACGAGGAACCATGCCCATCGACGCATCACTGGTCGGACGTACGAGCGAACCGATCACCAGGACCTGGACCTCCGCCGACGCGCTGCTCTACGCGCTCGCGGTCGGCGCCGGCCAGGAGGACCCGCTGACCGAGCTGCAGTTCACCACCGAGAACACCGAGGGCCTGCCGCAGCAGGTGCTGCCGACGTTCTGCAACGTCGCGATGGGCGGGGGCGTCGCCCTTCCCGGCGATCTCGACCTCACCAAGATGCTCCACGCGGAGCAGGCGTTCGAGCTGATGGACACGATCCCGCCCGACGGCGAGGCCGAGGCCACCGGGGAGATCGTCGGCGTGTACGACAAGGGCTCCGGCGCGCTCGTCGTCAGCGAGTCGGTGGCGCGCGACAGCGCCGGCGGGCCGCTCGCCAAGATCCGTACCTCGCTGTTCTTCCGCGGGTACGGCGGCTTCGGCGGCGAGCGGGGCACGGGCGTGACGTGGGAGCGGCCGACCGGCGCTCCCGACCACGTCGTCACCTACGCCACCCGGCCCGACCAGGCGCTGCTCTACCGGCTGACCGGCGACCGCAACCCGCTGCACTCCGATCCGTCGTTCAGCGGCCGGGGCGGCTTCCCCCGCCCGATCCTGCACGGCATGTGCACCTACGGCTTCACCGGCCGGGCCCTGCTGCACGCGGTCGCCGGGTCCGATCCGAAGCGGTTCCGCGCCATGTCCGGCCGTTTCACCAAACCGATCTTCCCGGGTCAGACCCTCACGGTGTCGATCTGGACCGACGGCTCCGACGTGCGGTTCCAGACCACGGACGACACCGGCGCCGTGGTGATCGACCACGGGACCGCGGTCATCGTCTGACCGCGCGGACGTTCTCCCTCCTCAGGAAGGCATGTCATGGGATCCCTCGACGGCAGAGTCGCGATCGTCACCGGCGCGGGCCGCGGCATCGGCGCGTCCATCAGCCGGATGTTCGCCGAGCAGGGCGCCAGGCTCGTGCTCAACGACCTCGGCGCCCACCCGGACGGCACCGGCGGCGACGCCGGCCCCGCCCAGGAGATCGCCGAGCAGATCAAGGGCCTCGGCGGCGAGGCCGTCTCCGACCCCGGCGACGTCGCCGACACCGCGACCGGCCGCCGCCTCGTCGACCTGGCCATCGGGAACTACGGCCGGCTCGACGTCGTGGTCAACGTCGCCGGCATCCTCCGCGACCGGATGATCTTCAACCTGCCCGACGAGGACTGGGACGCCGTCATCCGCGTCCACCTGCGCGGCCACTACAGCACCATCAAGCCCGCCGCCGCCTACTGGCGTGAGCAGCGCAACCCGGACGGCCACTACCGGATCATCAACTTCACCTCCGACTCCGCCCTGCAGGGCTCGCCGGGTCAGCCGAACTACGCCGCCGCGAAGATGGGCATCATCGGCCTGACCGCCTCCCTCGCCAACGGCCTGGCCCGCTACGGCGTGACGGCCAACGCCATCGCCCCCGGCGCGGCCACCCGCCTGACCGCCACCGTGCCGGGCGACAAGCAGCTCGGCGAGCACCCGGCCGACGAGCAGGTCATGTCGCCCGACAACATCGCGCCGATCGTCACCTACCTCGCCGGCACCGAGTCGGACTGGCTGTCGGGCCGCACCATCGGCGCCTCCGGCTACGAGGTGCGGCTCTGGAACACCCCCGAGGTCGTCGAGACCGTCAGCTCCGACGGCCCGTGGGACCTCGACGACCTCGCGGCCAAGGTCGCGAAGTCGTTCCGCCCCAAGGCCGACGGCCTGCCTCCGTCGATCTTCATGGCGCAGCTCCCCAAGTGAGCGCCGCCGCGGGGGCGTGACGCACGGCGGCCCACCCGTACTGCTCAGCGCGCGACCAGTGCTTCGACGGGGACGGTCATTTCCACTTCATGCCGACAGGGGAGGGACGTTCGATGTCCTCTACCACGCAATCGACCACGAAACCCATCGGCTTCTACCAGATCGCCGCCGCCGATCCCGGCCGGCCGGCGATCATCGACCCGGACGGGACGGTGCTCACCTTCGGGGAGCTGCTGGCCCGGGTCAACCGCGTCTCCCGCGCGTTGTACGCCCATGGCCTGACGGCCGGCGACACCGTGGCGGTGGCGGTGCACAACGGGCACGAGTACCTCGAGGTGATGCTCGCCACCGGGCAGGTCGGCATGTTCTTCGTGCCGGTGAACTGGCATCTGACGCCGTCGGAGATGCTCTACATCATCCACGACTCGGAGTCCAAGATGGTGATCGTGGACGCCGAGCAGGCGGCCACGCTGCCGCTGGACGAACTGCCGGAGCACCGGTTCGTCATCGGCGGCGCGGTGGAGGGCTGGCGGCCCTACTCCGAGCTGGGCGCGGGCGAGTCCTCCGAGACGCCGCCGAACCGCCGCTTCGGCAGCGTGATGGGCTACACCTCGGGCACCACGGGCAACCCCAAGGGCGTGCGCTCCACCGTGTTCCCCGAAGGCGAGCCCGAACCGGTGATCGAGTCGGTGTACGCGGGGCTGGCCACCCGCTACGAGGTCACCGTCGACAAGGGTGTGCACCTGGTCTGCTCGCCGATCTACCACGCGGCTCCGAGCGGCCACTCCTATGCGTTCCTGCACCTGGGGCACACCGTGGTGATCATGGGCAAGTTCGACGCGGAAGGGGTGCTGCAGGCGATCGAACGGCACCGGGTGACCAGCCTCCACATGGTCCCCACGCACTTCAGCCGGATGCTGCGCCTGCCGGAGGAGGTCCGTGCCAAGTACGACCTGTCCAGCCTGGAGGCGGTGATCCACGCGGGCGCGCCGTGCCCCGTGCCGGTCAAGCAGCAGATGATCGAGTGGCTCGGGCCGGTGCTGTGGGAGTACCTCGCCTCCACCGAGGGCGGCGTGTCCCTGGTGGGCTCGGAGGAGTGGCTGACCAAACCGGGCACGGTGGGGCGGCCCCAGCCGAACGCCATCGTCAAGATCCTCGACGAGGAGGGAAAGGAGGTGCCCACCGGGCAGCCGGGCACCATCTACTTCGGCGTTCCCGGGGTGGGCCCGACCTTCGAGTACCACAACGCCCCGGAGAAGACGGCCGCGACCCGGCGGGCGGGGCTGGCCACGGTCGGCGACTACGGGTACTTCGACGAGGACGGCTACGTCTTCCTGCTGGACCGGCGGACCGACCTGATCATCTCGGGCGGCGTGAACATCTACCCGGCCGAGATCGAGCAGGCGCTCATCACCCACCCCGCGGTGGCGGACGTCGCGGTGATCGGCGTTCCCGACCCCGACTGGGGGCAGAACGTGCTGGCGGTCGTCCAGCCGGCCGCGGACGCCGTGCCCGGCGACGAGCTGGCCGACGACCTGCGCGCGCACTGCGCCGGTCAGCTGGCCTCGTTCAAGATCCCGCGCCGGTTCGAGTTCCGGTCCGACTTCCCCCGTACCGAGACGGGCAAGCTGCAGCGCCGCAAGCTGCGCGACATCTACGCCGGCCCGGCCGCGTCCTGACCGGCGTCACGAGACGGCGACGGGGCGGCCAGGCGGGACCGGTCGTTCCGCCGCCCACCAACGAGGAGGAGTGGCCGTGAAGGTCAGCGTGCATCTCGGCGCGGGGCCCCCGGCGGACGTCGCCGCGTCCGCCCGGCGGGCCGAGGAGGCCGGCTTCGACACCGTCACCAGCGCCGAAGTCGACCACGACCCGTTCCTGCCGCTGGCGCTGGCCGCCGCGGCGACCGGCCGGGTGCGCCTGGCGACCGGCATAGCGGTCGCCTTCGCGCGCACCCCGATGACGATGGCGTACGTCGCCAACGACCTGCAGGCGCTCTCCGGAGGGCGTTTCGTGCTCGGGCTCGGCACCCAGACCAAGCCGCACATCACCCGGCGGTTCGGCATGACCTGGGGCAGACCTGCGGCGCAGATGCGCGAGTACCTCACCGCCCTGCGCGCGATCTGGGACGACTGGAACACCGGCCACGAGCTGCGCCACCACGGCGAGTACTACCGGCACACCCTCATGACGGCCAACTTCCGGCCTGCGCCGCACGGGCACGGCGATCCGCCGATCCACCTCGCCGCGGTCGGCCCGGTCATGACGCGGCTCGCCGGCGAGCTGGCCGACGGGCTGATCCCGCACGGCTTCAGCACCGAGCGGTACTTCCGGGAGGTCACCCTCCCGGCCCTGGAGGAGGGGCTGGAGCGCGCCGGGCGCGACCGGTCGGCGGTGACCGTGCACTGCCCCGGCATGGTGCAGGTCCTGGGGCCGGGCGACGACGTCGAGCGGCGGCGGCAGGCGATGCGCGCCCAGATCGCCTTCTACGGCTCCACCCCCGCCTACCGCGGGGTGCTCGCCCTGCACGGCCGGCAGGACCTGCACGAACGGCTGCACGCGCTGTCCGTCCGGCCCGAGGCCGACCGCTGGGCGCGCATGGCCGACCTCGTCGACGACGAGGTGCTGGACACGTTCTGCGTGAGCGGGACACTGACGGAGGTGTCGGCGGAACTGTCCCGCCGGTACGGCGGGCTCGTCGACCAGGTCCACCTCCAGCCGCCGGCCGGCATGCCCGCGGAGGAGATCCGCGCCGCGCTGGAGTCGCTGCGCGCCCCGGCGCCCTCGTAGAAAGGAGCAGCCCGCGTGTCCGACAACCCCGACGTGCTGGTCGAACGCGACGGAAACGGCATCGTGACCGTCACGCTCAACCGGCCGACGAGCAGGAACAGCGTGCCGCGTTCGAGCTGGACCACCCTCACCGAGGTGTTCGGCGAGATCGCCGGCCGCGGCGACGATCGCGTGGTCGTGCTCACCGGCGCCGGCGGCGACTTCTGCTCCGGCGCCGACCTGCGCGGACAGGACCCGGCCGAGTCGCCGCGCCGCGCGATGCAGGTCGTCAACGCGGCGCTCTTCGCCCTGCGCGACCTGCCCCTGCCCACCATCGCCGCGGTCTCCGGCGTCGCGGTCGGCGCCGGCTTCAACATGGCGCTCGCCTGCGACCTGGCCATCGCCGACGAGACCGCGCGGTTCTCGCAGATCTTCGCCAAGCGGGGGCTCTCGGTGGACTTCGGCGGGAGCTGGTTCCTCACCCACATGGTGGGCCTGCACCGGGCGAAGGAGCTGGCCTTCTTCGGCCGGATGTACTCCGCCCACGAGATCCACGCCATGGGCCTGCTCAACAGGGTCGTCGCGCCCGGGGAGGCGCTCGGGCAGGCGTACGCGTGGGCGCGCGAGCTGGCGGGCCTGGCGCCGCTGCCGCTGTCGCAGACCAAGGAGATGCTCAACCTGGCCGCCTCGTCGGGCTTCCACGAGAGCGCCCTGCGCGAGGCGACCGCCCAGAACCTCAACGGCACCACCGAGGACACCCGCGAGGCCGTCCGCGCGTTCCTCGAGAAACGCGACCCGGTCTTCCGCGGCCGCTAGCCGCGCACCCGGCGCTCCACGCCGGTGGCCGCGGAGCCGGTGTTCCGCGGCCGCCGGCCGGCTATCGGCGGGTCGGGACGGTCCCCTCCTTGGACCCGGCGCCGGCGTCGGCGGCCAGGTCGGTGACCCTGATGCCGAGCTCGGGCACGACCGGCTCGCGCTCGGCCGCCTCCAGCACCTCGGGCGCTTCCCACGACGTCGTCCCGTCGCCGCGGAAGGCGAGCAGCCGCAGGCCAGGGGCGGCGCCCGGGTCGGCCGTGAGCAGCAGCTCCGCCCCGCTGCGCCAGGCGAAGACGGACACGCCGGGCGCGGGCGATGACTCCACGCCGCCGAGGATGTCGCACAGCACCGTACGCGCCCGGTCCCAGCCGGCCACCCGCCCGGCGACCACGGGCAGCGCGGCGCGCGGGCCCTCGGGCGTCGGCCAGGGCGGCGACGGGTGCGCCCCCGGCATGTCGCCGGCGATGTCCTTCGGCGATCCCGCCGCCTGGGCCACCTGCACGAGGAAGCCCAGCCCGGTGTCCTTCGGGTGCAGGAAGCCCTCCTGCCAGTACGCGTTCGCCAGGTTGACCAGGATCGGCTCGAACCCGTGCGCCCGCGCCGCCTCCAGGGTGGCCCTGATGTCACGCACCTTGAAGGTGATGTGGTGCGGCAGCGCCGCCGCCTGCCTGCCGTCGAGGAAGCGGCGGACGAACGACCCCGGATCGGCGCCGGGCTCCAGCAGCTCCACCCGCATGCCGTCGGCGTACTCGATCTGCGCCGGGCAGAAGACGGGCTGCACGTAGCCGCTGTCCCACCGGCCGCCGAAGCGCCCGGCGAGCACCGGCCCGGCCTGGTGCCAGCGCCGCACCGCGAGCGCCACATGGTCGAGGGAGTATGCCGTCATGAGTCACCTTTCCGCACGCTCTTGGTCGTCCTCGCCGCGCTCCCGGTAGCCCACGGCCGACAGCACGAAGTCCACGGTCTCCTGGACGTACTTGTCCTTGCGCTCCAGCAGGGTGGGCATCTGGCTGGTCGGCGTCGACAGGAAATGGTTGGTGAGGATCCCGGCGACCGCGTCGAGCACGAGCGCGGGGGAGGTGCCGGGCGGCAGCTCGCCCCGCTCGATGGCGGCGAGCACGATGGCGCGCCCCCTGCGGATGCGCTCGCGCTGGAACGCCTCCAGCGCCTGCCCGAACAGCTCGGGATAGACCCTCGACTCGACCTGGGCCCGCAGGTAGATCAGCCCGTGCGGCTCCAGGTAGCCGTCGAGGATGTCGGTGGCCATCCGGAGCAGGTTGGTGCGCAGGGAGGCCGACTCGATCTCCTGGGGCGGCTCCGCCCCCCAGCTGACCAGGGCGTCGGCGATCAGCTTCTCCTTGCTGCCCCACCGGGTGTAGAGCGCCGCCTTGCCGACGCGGGCCCGGCGGGCCACCGCGTCGAGGGTGAATCCGGCCCAGCCGACCTCTCCGTACAGCTCCAGGGCGGCGGCGTGCACGCGCGCCTCCAGGCCGGGGTCGGGCGGGCGGCCTCGTCCACTCACAGGCCATAGTGTGCCAGAAACGTTGATCATGGTTCGCGGGAAACGGTCATCCGGGCGGCGGCCGGCGCCCGCGCGCCCGGCCCGGGGCGGCGGGGCAGGAACGCGGCCAGCAGCACGCCCACCACCCCCGCGCAGACCGCGATCAGCAGCGCGAGCTCCAGACCGCCGCGCGTGGGCAGCACCGCGGAGCCCAGCGGCATGCTGTGCGCGGCCAGGACGGCGCTGATCACCGCGCTGGCCGAGGCCGTGCCGATGGAGCGCATGAGAGAGTTGAGGCCGTTGGCCGCGGCCGTCTCCGACGCCGGCACCGAGCCCATGATGGAGGCGGGCATGGCGGCGTAGCCCAGGCCCGCGCCCGAGGAGACGACGGTCGCGGCGAGCACGAGGTGCCAGACCTCGTCCATCAGGAAGACCGCGCAGGTGTAGCCGGCGACCGTGAGGAGACCGCCGCACATGAGCGTCACCTTGGGGCCGCGGGCGGCGGTGAGCCGGGCCGACACCGGCGAGAGCACGATCATCATGCCGCCGCCCACGGCCATGCAGAGCCCGGCCTGCAGCAGCGAGAGCTCCAGCCCGTAGCCGGAGGCGGCCGGCGCCTGGAGCACCTGGGGGAAGACCAGGCCCGTGGCGAACATGGCGAAGCCGAACGCGATCGACGCCAGGTTGGTGAGCAGCACCTGGCGCCGCACGGTCGTGCGCAGGTCGACCAGCGGATCGGCGATCCTCAGCTGGACGAAGCCCCAGACGAGGAGGATCACCGCCGCCGCGGCGAACAGGCCCAGGGTGAGCGGGCTCGTCCAGCCCCAGCTGCCGCCCTTGCTGATGGGCAGCAGCAGGCAGAGCAGGCCCGCCGACAGCCCGGCCGCGCCCAGGACGTCGAAGCGTCCCCCCGAGCGCACCGGCGAGCCGGGCACGATCGTGAGGGTGAGGACCAGGCCCGTCGCGCCCATGGCGGCGGAGACCAGGAAGAGCATGTGCCAGTCGGCGTACTGCGCGACGAAGGCGCCGAGCGGCAGCCCGGCCGCGCCGCCCGCGCCCAGGGTGGCGCTCATCAGCGCCATGGCCGAGCCGAGCCGTTCGGGCGGCAGCAGGTCGCGCATGATGCTGATGCCGAGCGGGATCACGCCGACCGCGCAGCCCTGGAGCGCCCGCCCGAACACGACGACGGGCAGCAGGCTGGACAGGGAGCAGATCAGCGAGCCGGCGATCATCACCGACAGGCTGATCACGATCATGCGCCGCTTGCCGTACATGTCGCCCAGCCGCCCGCTCACGGGGGTGAACACGGCCGAGGCCAGCAGTGTCGCGGTGATCGCCCAGGAGGCGTCGTCCGGCGAGGCCGACAGCAGCCGGGGCAGGTCGGGGATGATCGGCACGACCAGGGTGAACATGACGGAGACGACCATGCCGCTGAAGGCCAGCGCGGCGGTCACCACTCCCGATCTGGGGCCGGTCAGGGGCGTCGCCACCGTCCTCCTTCTGCCGAGGGTGCTCCGCCACTCTAAACAGACAAAGTTTGTCTGTAAATAGGTTGAGCAGGTGAGGAGCCAGGTTTCCGGCGTCGAACGGCCCCTTGACACCACCCGGGGAGCTGTTTAGCGTCATTTGCAGACAGGTGTCGTCCAAATTAAATCCGTCGCACCACCTCGCTGATCGAAGGGCCGACACCGGCATCGGACCACCTGGGCGACCGCCGGAGGGCGGCAGGTCTGGAGAAAAGCATGTCTCGTCGACTCCCGCACCACACGGAGCATCAAGCGCCAGGCCCTGACGGGGACAGGGCCGTCATGACGGGGCCCGCGGCGTCGCGCTGACCCCGCCGAGCCCCACCCGGACGGCGGCGCCGTCGCCGTCCCCCACCCGTGGTCCCGGCCATCCGTACGACACGCAGGGCACGCGCGAGCGCGCCCGCGTTCCGTCGTGCCTCCGAACCGGACGCACCACCACGGGGCACGTGCGCGACCCGCGCGCCGGCCCCGCCTCATGTCCGCACGCCCGCAGGCGCGCGGCCGGCACGTTCTCTTCAAGGAGCCCCCCACCATGGTCAGCGAGCGCGTCCCCCCGCAGAGCGAACCGGCACTTCCGAGCGCCGAGGCGGTGTCCGCTCCGCCGCGGCCCTCCAGGTTCGTCGCCTGGACCATCACCCTCATGCTGCTCGGCAGCACCCTCATCGCCTATCTGGACAAGGCGATCCTGGGGCTGGTCGCCCAGGACGTGATGGCCGACCTCGGGCTGACGGCCGCCCAGTTCGGCGCCATCAGCACCGCCGCGGGGATCCTCGGCCCGGTCGCCGCCCTGCTCTTCGCCACCGTGGCCGACCGCCTGCCGCTCAAGGGCACGCTGCTCGTCCTCGTCCTGGTGTGGTCGCTGCTCCAGCTGCCCATCTTCTTCTTCGCCTCGGCCGGGCTGCTCATCGTGACCCGGATCCTGCTCGGCGCGGGTGAGGCCCCCGCCGGCTCGGTGATGCACTCGGCGGCCTACTCGTGGTGGCCGAACGAGCGGCGTGGCCTGCCCGCGGCGCTGCTCACCACCGGCGCCTCGTTCGGCAAGCTGATCTTCGCGCCGATCCTCGTCGTCATCATCGCCGCGTTCGGCTGGCAGTCCGGGTTCCTCAGCGTGGCGATCATGGGCTTCGTCTGGTGCGTCGCCTGGGCGTTCATCGGCAAGGTCGGCCCCTACGCCGACCAGCTGCCCACCCGCGCCAGGGCCACCGAGGGCGCCGAGACGCCCGACGACCCGACGGCCGGCAAGCGGGCGCCGCTGGGCTCCATCGTCTTCACCGGCACCTTCGTCGGCTACGTGGTGCTCTCCGCCGCGGTCGCCATGATCGTGGGCATCGTGATGACCTGGCTGCCCTCGTACTTCGAGGCCGGGCTGGGCTTCTCCGCCGTGACGGCCGGCTCGCTGTTCGGCGTGCCGAGCATCACTTCGGTGATCTTCCTGTTCCTGTACGGCGCGCTCGGCGACAGGGCGCTGAAGAACGGCGCCTCGGCCCGCGTGGTGCGCACGCTCATCGGCGGCGGCCTGGCGGCGGCCGGCGGCCTGTGCCTGATGACCCTGCCGCTCGCCTCGGGCGTGGCGGTCCCCATGGCGCTGCTCATGCTCGGCTACGGCCTGTCGACGAGCATCTACGCCATCGTCAACCCGACCCTCGCGCAGATCGTCCCGCCCGCCCAGCGCACCGGCATGCTGACGCTCGGCCTGGCCCTGGCCGGCCTGATCGCCGTCGCCGGGCCGACCCTCGCGGGCGTCGTGCTCGACGCCGCCGCCGCGGCGGGCGCCCCGCCGGCGGAGGGCTACACGCAGGTGTTCATGCTGTCGGGCATCATCGTGCTCGTCGGCGGCGTGCTCTTCGCCCTGCTCGCCAACCCCGAGCGGGACGCCCTGAAGGTGGAGGCCGCCCGCGCCGCCTTCGCGGCGGACAAGAGCTGACACCCCGCAGAAGTACGCGCGGCACCCGGCCCCCTCACCCGATGGCCTGCGCGGACAGCACCTTGCTGCGCTCGTACCCCACCGGCCCGCCCGCCCCGGCGACCACTACTGCCGGGCCGTCCGGGCCGGTGGCTTCCGGGTCCTGCTCTCCAGTCTTCTGGATGAGCACGTCCCGGAGTCGCTGCCGGCAGAGGTCGGCTCGACCCGGGAGGTGCGGTGGGTCAGCAAGGCCGACGATCGCAGGGAGAACGATGGCGAACACAAGCGCGATGAACAGATCGGCGCTCAGGGGCAGGCCCGTGACCGTACCCGGTACGGATCTCCTGATCAGGGGAGGGGGTCCACGCTTCGACGACGCCACCGACACACGCCTCCGCGTCACGCGCACACCCACTCGCTGATCGCATGTACCATGTTATCATGGTAACAGTTGAGCGCACTCAGACGGGACTGCGGCTCGAGAAGAACGTGCTCAAGGTGCTCAAGGGACTGGCCGAGTACCTGGACGTCTCGCTCGGTGACCTGGTGGAGGGCATCGTGCTGCACTCCTTCGACGGCAAGGTGCCTTTCACGCCCGAAACCCTGGCCAAGATCGAACAACTCAAGGCCGTGTACGGCTTGACGCTGACGTCCGCCGACGCGCACCGGCTGACCGAGCGATGAGCGGCGCACAGTACACGCTCGCCGGACGGCTGGCGGTCGCGCTGCCGCCCGAGGCGGCGTTCACGTTGTTCACGCCGCGCGGCGAGGAGCTATGGGTGGCCGGGTGGCGGCCCCGTTTCCGGATGAGGACCAGCGATGACTCCGCCCCCGGCACGGTCTTCGAGACCGGCGCGCACGACGAGCTGACCATCTGGGTGGTGGTCGCGCGCGAGCCTGGACGGCGCGTCTCGTACACCAGGGCAACGCCCGGCTCCCGGGCCGGAACCGTCACCGTCGAGGTGGACGAGGACGGGCAGGGCGGCAGCACGGTACAGGTCACCTACGAACTGACCGCGCTCACACCGGAGGGCCAGGAGCCTCTACGCGAGTTCGCCGAGAGCTATCGGGACTTCCTGCGGTCATGGGAGGTGGACATCGCCCACCATCTCAGGTCCCGGCCGCCGGCCGCGGCCGCCCAGTCGTTCATCGAAGGCGGCTGACAGTCGCTGGTCGGTGGTTCGAGCGGGGGGAGCCAGGGATGTGACTCGCGCGCACGGCGCCCGCTCGTACTGGCCGGGAAGTGCGCTGTTTCATAAGTACGGTGACGGGGGTGCCAGGGCCTCGATGGCCGGGGCGAGGAACTCACCACCGGGCACGACGTGGCGCATGGCGGTGCAAGCTCCTTGATGATGAGCTGGCAGAGGGCTTCGACCCTCTCCTGCGAATCTACATTGTAAAGGCGGCCGGTTGGATTCAAGATCCAATTCCACCACCACAAAGGCACGGGCTTCGCCCGTCCCCGTCAACCAAACAGACGAAACGCTGGGGCGGCCCGACCGCCACCAAGCATTCGGTACCGCTTGATGGGGGAGTCGGGCGTGATGACCGAACCCGAAGTTCCCCGCTCCGTGATGTGGGAGCGGGTACGCGCCGGCCACGCACACTGATCGCACAGCTCAACCCCGAGATGGCGGCTGGTGCCAGTCGCGTTGGCGGCACCCGGACAGAGGCAGGGGCAGGAACACGAACTCGGGTCAGTCGATCGAGGATCCTCACCAGTCTCGGATGCCCGTGGTGTTCAGGCGTGCTGACGCTCCTCCCGCCGCTGGAGCAGTTCCTCGACCGCGCTCGGCAGAGTCGTCTCGAAGTCGATCAGCTTTGCCCAGGTCGGGGTGACGACGATCCGGACCATGCCGTCGTGGTAGAGGGAACGCACCTCCGCCTCCCACGCGACTCGCTGCTCGGGCGTCATCTGGTAGGTGCTGGTCGTCTGGAGGTACTCGTCCGGGATGCCGTCGACGTAGTCCAGCTCGGCCCGGCCGCGGATGAGCAGGATCTTGGGCGGGTGCACCTCGGTGTCGATCGTCAGGGCGACCATCGGGTTCGCGCTCAGCGCCTTGAGCTTCGGAGCGTTCTTCGGCGTGCACATGACGATCTCCGAGCCGTTCCAGGCGAAGATGATCGGGATGTTGCGGGGTGTGCCGTCCTTGGCGACGTAGGCCAGGCGGGTCATGTCGCGAGCCAGCAGTTCCTGGCTGGTCGGCCGGTTCAGTACCTCGGTGATCTCGTCCGGTCGCACGGTCGTTCCTCCGGTTGTCGTTTCGTGGACGTTGTGGCGGGGCGGGCCGTCAGGTGAGCTCTTCGGCCAGGGCGACGACGATGCCCTCGGGGCCGCGGAGGTAGCAGAGCCGGTAGCTGTCCTGGTATCGGACCACTTCGCCCATGAGTTCGGCGCCGTGGGGGCGCAGGCGGGCGATGGTGTCGTCGATGTCGTCGACCGCGAACATGATGCGGCGGATGCCGAGCGTGTTCGCCGGGGTGTCCTCCGGGACGCCGCTGATCGCCTTCGGCGTGCGGTATTTCGCCAGCTCGATTCGCCCGTGGCCGTCCGGGGTCCGCATCATCGCCACGTCGACGCTTTGGTCGTCGAGTCCGACGAGACGTGCCGCCCAAGGCCCTTCGATCAGTGCCTTGCCCTCCAGTTCCATGCCGAGTTCCATGAAGAACGCGACGATCGCGTCGAGGTCGTCGACGATGATGCCGATGTTGTCCATTCGCTTGATCGTCATGCTGGGTCTCCTTCGTCGCGCGGCCGGTTCGTGGGCCGCTGGTATCCCTGGGACGGAGCCGGATCCGCGTTCTCGACATTCTCGACGGCTCGTTCGCGACTTTTTTCGTCAGCGATCGTGGCGTTGTTCGTAGGTGCGGCGCACGCTGGTGCCGTTGCTGAGGTCCGCGCCGTACACGTGCAGTGTGATCGCGATCGTGTCACAGGTGTTGCGGATGCGGCGTCGTGTGCGCCGACGCCAGGGCATCGAACAAGGCCAGGCTCTGGTCCCGCGGCACCATCTGGTCGTCCCACTGGACCAGGAACTGCACCGGCACGGTGATGCGCGCGGCGTCTTCGGCCAGCCCATGCACGCCGAGCAGGCCCAGCGCCGCGGCGCGGATTCGGGGCTCTGCGGCGATGAGCGGGATGCCGAGCCCGTCCTGTTCCAGCTTCTGGCTGGTGGCGGCCACCGTGCGAAAACTCACCCGGCCGGCCTTCGGCGCCGAACAACTCCAGCGCCGCGTTCTTGATCCTGACCCGCGCGGGTTCGCCTCCGCGATCACCAGGCCCAGGTGGGGTTGCCGGTGGCGGCCTGGGAGACCGACCACAGCCGTTCGCGGGCGGCCTCGTCGTAGGCGAAGGCCGGGGCGCGGACCGGGCGGAGGTCTTCATCGACGTACGGCCCGGGCAGGGCGCCGTCCCAGGTGGCCAGGCGGGCGTAAGTGTCGCCGAGGCGTTCGGCCGGGACGGCCATGCGGTTCTTGGGTGCGTACAAGGCGCGTAGCAACCATGGCATGGCCGCCACCCGGTCCGGGTCGAGGCGTACGGCGGGGACGCGCACGCAGGTCGCCTCCAGCTGTCCTGCCGCCTTCTCGGTCAGGGAGAAGGTGGTCATGATCTGAGCGAGTTTGGCGTGGTAGTACGCGCGGGTGGGGCTGTACCAGTTGGGGTCGTCGAGTTGGTCGAAACGGATCCGGATGCGTGGCATCGAGACCAGTCCCTTGCTGGCGACGTTGATCACGTGAGGTTTGTCCGCGGCGGCGAGCAGTGGACTGAGGCGTGCGGTGAGCAGGAAGGGGCCCAGGTGGTTGGTGGCCCAGAACAGCTCATGCCCGTCCGCCGTGAAGTGGGGGTCGCGGAGGGTCTGGTCGAAGACGGCGGAGTTGTTGATGAGCACGTCGAGATGGCCGACGGTCTGTGCGAGCCGGTCGGCGGCGGCCTCGATGGAGTCGGGCATCGACAGGTCCACCAGGATCAAATCGGCTGGATGCACGGCGTGGGCGTTGATGTCGGCCAGCGCGGCGCGGCCTCGCTCGGGGTTCCGGCACAACGCCAGAACGTGGTGGCCTGCGGCGGCGAGGGCGCGGGCGGCGCGCAGGCCGATTCCGGAGTTGGCGCCGGTGATGGCGATGGACAGCATGCACGCACTCTATTGCGTTCGGAACGATCCGAACAGAATAGAATTCGTGCGTGGCCACTGTTGAGGAGTTCGTGGAGAGTGCCGGACTGTACTTCGAGCGTTTGGGGCTCAGTCGTACGGCCGGCCGGGTCGTCGGCGTGCTCCTGGTCGATCCGGACGATTCCGCCGACGCCCCCAGCTTGTGCGAGCGGCTTGGCGTGGCCAAGAGCAGCATGAGCGTCGCCCTGGGGCAGCTCGAACGGGGAGGGCTCGTCGAGCGCTTCCGACCGCCCCGGGGCCGCCGCGATCACTACCGGCTGACCGAGGACGTCTTCGGACGTGCGTTCCGGGCCAAGATGGCCGAGTTCGCCGCATTCGAGCAGCTCGCCGAGCAAGGGCTGGCCGCAGTCGGCGACAATCCCAAGAGCAGGGCCAGGCTGGAGCTGATGCGCGACATGTACGGCTTCATGGGCCGCGAGTTCCCCAAGCTCCTGGACCGATGGGATCGAGAGCGCCTTTGAGACGACCGATCACGATGCCGATCATGCGGAAGGATGGTCCGGCGATCAGGTCTCCCGGCGTGCGCCATAGTGCGGACCGCTGCCCATCTCCACCGCCGGGGATCTGAAGGAAACCAGCCTGTGGTCCAGGCGTGCGTGCCGGTCCCGGTGTCAGCTTTCAGCACGCGGAGCAGGCAGATGCGGTGGCCGCCAGCGCCAGGTGGCGTTGCCGTCGGGTGTCAGGCCCTTGCGCCACAGCGTGGCCGGCATCAGCCGCACCATGGTCGTCATCCACCGGTGGGCGGCCGGCGAGGTGGTGCGGCGGCCGTCGGCGCGGGCGCCTCGGACGGTGGCCTGAGTGCGGGGGCGGCGTTCGGTGTCGTAGCGGCGCAGCGCGGTCTCGACCGACGGCCCGGCGGCCAGGGCGGCGGCGAGCACGACGGCGTCCTCCAGCGACTGCCCGGCGCCTTGACCGCGGTCAGGGCTCATGGCGTGCGCGGCGTCGCCGAGCAGCGCCACCCGCCCGTCGACGTAGGACGGCAGGGGATCGAGGTCGTGGACGTCGATGTGGGTCACTGCCTCGCTCGGGGTGGCGGCGATGAGCGCCGGGATCGGATCGTGCCAGTTCCGTACGTGGCCGAGGACCGCGGCTTTCTCGTCGTCGTGGCGGACTCCGGGCCGGGAACAGGCAGTGACGTAGGCCCAGTAGGCGCGGTCGCGGCTCAGGGGGTGGATGAGGAAGTAGGCGCCGGGGCCCATGGTGACGCTGCCCGGCAGCCCTTCGGCGGGGGCGACACCGAGCCAGGCGGTGCGGCCGAGGTAGCGGGGCGGGGGAGCGTCCGGCCACAGCAGTCGGCGTACGGTGCTGCGGATCCCGTCGGCGCCGATCAGCGGGTCGGCGGCGGCCTCGCCGCCTTTCCAGGTGACCGTCACCTGGTCCCGGTCCTGGTGGAGGCCGGTGACCTCCGTGCCGGTGCGCACGCTTCCGGCGGGCACCGCCTCCAGCAGCAGCCGGTGCAGGTCGGCGCGGTGGAAGGCGAGCAGCGGCGTCGGGTCGCCGGGGCGGGCCCGTTGCAGGTAGCGGCCGTCCGGCAGGCGCAGATTGCCGGCCGAGTGCGTGGGCACCGCGGCCGCGCGGGCCTGGGCGCCGACGGCGAGCGCGTCCAGGCAGCGCATCGCGTTCGGCGCCTGGGACATGCCGGCGCCGATCTCGCCCAGCTCGTCGGCCCGTTCCAGCACCAACGCCTGCCAGCCGATCCGATGTAACGCCGCGGCGGCGGCGAGTCCGCCGATGCCGCCGCCGACCACGATCGCCTGCCCGTTCATGATTCCTCCTCGTCAAGATCTGCGCGCAGGGGTGCGGTAGCAGGCGGTCCGCTCGTCCGGCCGGGACCGCCATGTCAGGAAGCCCATGCTCGTCAGCAGCCGCAGGTTGGAGGTGAGAGAGGCACGGCTGGCGCCGATGGCCTCGCTGATCTGCCCGGCCGACTGCTCCGGCGGATCGCAGACCATCAGCCGGCCCAGCACCCGGCCCGCGATCGGCGGTACGCCGTCGCGGGCCAGGTACATGGCCACGCGCTCCACCCACTCGAGCAACGCTTCCCGCTCGCTCACGCGCACCCCTGTTGCAGCTGTTTCAGTATGAGCTAAAATCCATGTAACAAAGATACGCTCCGATCCCGGAGCGTGCAGGTGGAGAGCCGGGAAGTCTGGTCGGCCCGCGACGCCGGCCGTCGTGGAGAACGAGGGGCTTCGCTCATGCCATCTCGCACCCTGACGGCGCTGCTCGGCGCGGGTATCGCCGCCGGCGTCCTGATCCCGGTGCTGTTGTGGGCCGACGGCGCCACCAGGCCCGGCTACTCCCTGTGGCACCACGGCGCCAGCCAGCTCGGCACCGGCGAACGCGGCTGGCTGCAGACGGTGAACTTCGTGCTCGGCGGGCTGCTGCTGGCCGGCTTCGCCGTCGGCGTGCGCCGGGCACTGGGCGGTGGTCGCGGCGCGACCTGGGGGCCAATCCTGCTGGCGACGGCCGCGGCGGGAGCGGTGGCGGCCGGGCTGGTGCCCACCGATCCCGCACTCGGTTACCCGCCCGGCCTGCCGGAGGTCGTCACCGCCGGGGGCCGCGTCCACCAAGTGGCCGGCCTTCTGCTGTTCGCCGGACTCGGCGCCGCCGCGTTCGTCCTGGCCGGACGGTTGCGGGAGGCCGGCCGCGGCTGGGCGGTCTGCTCCCGCCTGTCGGGGGCAGGCGTCATCGTCTTCGCCTTCGCCGCCGGCATCGCCTACCGCCTGGACACCCTGGGCATCTGGCGACCGGCCCCCGCGGGCCTGCTGGAACACCTGTCCCTGCTCGCGGGCTTCGCCTGGATCGTCGCGCTGGGCGTACACCTGCGGCGCCGCCGACCCGGCGAGCGCTGAGCGGCGGGCGCGGCCGGGTCGGGGCGGTGGACGGGGTCATGGAGTCACAGGGCCAGATCGCGGCGGCGGAGCCCGTACAGGCCGGCGGCCGCGAACCCGGCGGCCACAAGGGTGAGCCCGAGCAGCGTGCCCGGTCCCGGGTCGGCCAGCGTGGAGTAATGGACGTGGGCGAACGGGGAGATCATGAAGAGCGAGTCGCTCACCAGCCCTACCTCCCAGCCGACTTCCATGGCGATGGCCAGCGCCAAAGCGGTCCACCCCACGACCGCTCCGGCTCGCCGGAACAGCCCGAACGCCGCCACCGCGATCCCGGCCATCACCCAGACGCCTGGCACGATGACCGTGGTCATGGCCAGGCCGCCGGCGAAGTCCCCGTCGCCGAGGCCCAGCCCGAGACCGGCGATGACCAGCACGACCACGGGTACCGCCACCGCGAACAGGAGATGGCCGGCCGCCCAGCGCGCCCGGCTCACCGGGCCGGACAACATGAGTTCCGCGGCCTCGTCGCCACGCAGGCGGAGCACCGTCATGATCGCGTACAGGGAGACGGAGTACACCGCCAGCTCGTACACGACGAGCTTGAAGAAGATCTCCGCAGGATCATCTGCTCCCGTCCGTCCGGCCCAGAAGTCCAGCGCTCCACTCTGGCCGAACGTCTCGACGGCGGTCTGCCCGCCGAGCCCGATCCCCGCGCCGATGAACGCGGCGCCCGCGATCCACGCCAGCGCCGTGCCCCGATGCGTCCGCCACGCCAGCCCGAACGGTCCGCGCAGGCCGTTCGGCGCACGGGCGGGGCCGAGCCGCGGCGGTACGAGGCCCGCGCCGATGTCCCGGCGGGCCGACAGCGCGTACGCCAACCCGACCATGGCCACGACGAACCCCGCGACCAGCAGGAACACCCACCACCGCTCGCCGCCGAAGGCGCGAGCCCGCAGGATCCAGCCGTTCGGCACGAGCCAGCCCAGCCATTGCAGGCCCGGCCCGCCCAGGTCGCTCACCCCGCGGACCAGGTACGCCGCGAAGAACACGGTGAAGGCCAAGGCTCCGGCCACGCGGGCGCGCTGGGTCACCTGTACGGCCACGGCGGCCAGCGCGGCCCCGATCCAGCCGGCCGAAGCGGCCATCAGCCCCCAGGCGAGGGAGCCGGCCATGGGGAGTCCGGCGCTCGCACCGACCACGGTGATCAGCACGGCCAGGACGGCGTTGGCGGCCAGCACGACGGTGAGGGCGGCGGTCAGCGGGGCGTGCCGCCCTACGGCGGCCGAGCCGACGAGCTCCCGCCGCCCTTGTTCCTCGTCGGAGCGGGTGTGCTTGACCAGGAGGATGACGCTGGCCAGGGCGGCGAAGATCGTGGTGGCGGCGCCCCGCTGCTGGGCGGCGGCCGCGCCGAGGCTGTCGCCGTATGCCGGTCCTTGCAGCAGCAGGATCACGGGGTTCTTCGCGATCTCGTTGGTGTAGTGCAGGATCGTTTCCTGCGTCGGCAGCAGCTCTCGGATGGTGGCCACGGTGGTGGCGACGAAGAGGGCGACCGACAGGATCCACAACGGCTGCCAGACGCGGTCGCGGCGCAGGATCAGCCGGATCAGTGCTGTCGTGTTCATCGGTAGTGCCTCATGAACAGCTCTTCGAGGGTGGGGGGCTGGGCGGTGATGTCGCGGACGCCGTACTCGGCCAGCCGGGCCAGCACGTCGCCGATGTGCTCGGTGTCGGCCTGGAACCGCACCCGGCCACCGTCGACGCTGAGGTCGTGGACATGGGGGAGCCCGTTGTCCGGGACCCTGGCCAGCTCCGCCGTGACCGAGATGCGCGTCAGATGGCGCAGCTGCGCGAGCGTGCCGGATTCCACGATGCGGCCGTCGCGGATGATGCTCACCCGGTCGCAGAGCGCCTCGACCTCGGCGAGGATGTGGCTGGAGAGCAGGACCGTACGGCCGGCGCGCCGCTCCTCGGCGATGACCTCGCGGAAGACGGCCTCCATCAACGGGTCGAGCCCCGAGGTCGGCTCGTCCAGTAACAGCAGCTCCACCTCGGAGGCCAGCGCGGCGATCAGCGCGACCTTCTGCCGGTTGCCCTTGGAGTAGGTGCGGGCCTTCTTGCGCGGATCCAGGGCGAAACGCTCGATCAGCTCGTCGCGCCGCTTGGCGTCGGCGCCGCCGCGCAGGCGGCCGAGCAGATCGATCACCTCGCCGCCGGACAGGCTCGGCCAGAGGGTGACGTCGCCGGGAACGTACGCCAGCCGCCGGTGCAGCTCGACGGCCTCGGCCCAGGGGTCGCCGCCCAGCAGCCGGACCTCGCCGGCGTCCTTGCGCAGCAGGCCGAGCAGGATGCGCAGGGTCGTGGTCTTGCCGGCGCCGTTGGGGCCGAGGAACCCGTGCACCTCTCCTTCCCGTACGGTCATGTCCAGGCCGTCGAGCGCGCGGACCCGGCCGAAGGTCTTGACCAGCTGACGCATGCGGATCACATCAGGCATCGGGGTGCTCCTTCAGGTGGAAGTCGGTGACGGCCTGGCGGAGCCGGTCTCCCTGCTCCGCTGCGATCCACCGGCCCATGTGGGCGTAGACGTCGGCCAGGGCGGTGCCGATCAGGCTGGAGTTCGCGCCCTGCAGCACGTCGATGCCGAGCCGCCGGGACAGATGCTCGTGGAGCACGATCGTGCCGAGGTGCATCGCCGCCATGACGGCGGCGCGTTCGCGCACCTTGGCCTCGCCGGGGGAGAACTCCTCGGGCCAGGTCTCGGCGAAGAACCGCTCGGCTGCTTCGGCGCCTTCGTCGAACAACGCCGCCGCCACCGGCGAGCCCTCGACCAGCGCCCGGGCGAGATAGCGGACACTGAGCCCGCTCGCCTCGTACATTCCCCGCAGAAACTCAGGGCTGACGTCAGCCCCGTCCTGGACCTCGCCGGCGGCGCCCAGGACGACGTCGCGGACATGCTTGTCGCAGGCCTCCCGCAAACCGTCCTTGGAGCCGAAATGGTGCTGTACCAGGCCGATGGAGACGCCGGCGGCGTCGGCGACGGCCTTCATGGTCGCGCCTTTGAAGCCCTTCTCGGCGAACTCGGCCAAGGCGGCGTCGCGGATCCGGGCGCGCGCGGTCAGGTCTTCCGGTGGACGGTCACTCGACGATATCGACATACCGTTGACAATAAAGCAATATTGGAAGCCATATCAATATATTGGACTCATGGGATGATCGAGGATGTTCATGACGCCCGGCTGGGCGGCGGGTCGGTGAGGGGCCGGCTGTGGCGGAAGGTCTGCCCCAGGGCAAGGTCGTAGCCGATCTTCGCGACCCCGGCGAGCAGGAACGGCGCGGCCGGGCTGACCGACTGCAGCACACCCGCCAGCGCCGGTTCCAGGGGCCTGGTGAGGTAGCGGGCGGTGTTGGTGATCGCGGCGGCGGCGGTGCGTTCCTCGGGCGGGACCATCGCCATCACGTACGCCTGCCGGGCGGGCACGTCCATCGACGACAGGCAGGCACACCCGAGCAGGAGGGCGATCGCCAGTGTGAGAGAAGGAGCGAACGGCACGGCGGCCAGCATGACGTTGGCGGGCAGGTGGGTGAAGACCATCGTGGGCAGCAGCCCGATCCGGTCGGCCACCCGCGGCGCGGCCAGCAGCGAGGCGGTCTGGAGGATCCCGGCCACGGCGAAGGTGATCCCGATCGTGTGGGTGGTGGCCCCGAAGCGGGCCGCGAGCCGGTAGCCGACATAGGCCTGGATGACGAACCCGCCGGCGAGGCTGTCGGTGGCGAACAGGCCTGCCAGGCGGGCCACCGGGCCGCGGGAGCGGGCCAGTATGCGCGATCGCGGTGGTCCGGGTGGTGGAGCCGGTGCCGGGGCTTCGGCGGTGGCGGGCAGCCGGAGGGTGAGGAGCATTCCGGCGGCGCTGTGCCGGTCAGGACGCCGCCGAGGAGTCCCCGGTCGGCGGGCAGGCTCCCCAGCAGCGCGCCGAGCGTCCCGGCGACGGCGGACATCGCCGACCTCGTCGAGGTGCTCAACACGTTGTCGCGGGTGATCGTGCCCCACGTGGCGGACGCATGCGCGATCTATCTGATACCCGAGTTCGCGGACCGCTCTCCCGCCTCGTCCGTCGCCGAAAAGGTCGCCTGCACCACTCGCGACGGGCTTCCACCGTCCGCGCCCTTAGGCACCGAGCACTTCGCGCCGGGAAGCGGCTTCGTCGAAGCGGTCCGAACCCGCCGCCCGGTCCGTCACACGTTCCCCGCGGGAGCGCCGCCTGCGAGGCTCGTGTCGCCAGGCACGAAGGACTGGTTCGCACGTGCCGGAACCAACAGCATGGCCCTGGTGCCGGTGGTCGTCGACGGCGCCCTGGCAGCGGTTGTGGCCACCATGGTGTGCGGGTCGCGTCGACCGATCGACGCGGCCGATATCGACCTGTTGGGGCGGCTGCTCGACCACGCCCACCAGCACCTCAGCAACGCGCTGCGGTTCCAGCAGACCCAGCGCGTCGCCCTCGCCCTCCAGCACTGCCTGCTCCCGGATCCGCCGGACGTGCCCGGCGTTCAGATCTGCGCCCGCTACCGGCCCAGCGGGCCGGGCGCCGAGATCGGGGGCGACTGGTACGACTCGTTCCGGCTGCCGGGCGGTGCGACCATCCTGACCGTCGGCGACGTCGCCGGGCACGACCTGGACGCCGCGGTCACCATGAGTCAGCTGCGCAACATGCTGAGAAGTCTGGCCGCCGACCGCGACGAGTCTCCCGGTCACATCCTGCGCCGTCTCGACATGGTCGTGGAAGCGCTGTACGACGGTGGCCTCCTGGCGACCTGCATCCTGGCCAGGCTGGAGGAGTCCGGCGACCACTGGCGGCTCCGCTACTCGGTGGCCGGGCATCCACCCCCGCTGCTGGTCACCTCCGCCGGTGAGGGCCGCTACCTGGAGGACGCCACCGATCCCCTCCTGGGTGTGGTCACCGACCGGCGGCGTACCAGTGCTGTCGAGGTGCTGCCGCCCGACAGCACGCTGCTCCTTTACACCGACGGCCTGGGCGAAGCGGTGGGCGTGCCCCTTCCAGGCGCCGGCCCTTCCTGGGCCCATCTGCCGACCGCTGACCGGCACGCGGCTGTCGGCCATCCCCTTGCAGGCTCACCCACAAGGCCAAGGTCACCGCGGGCGTGGTAGGTGAGCAGGGCGCCGGTTGCCGCCTGGCCGGCTACGGCCTTCGGGGGAGGACCGGACCGGATCTTGGCGCCACCAGGGCGGTGGCCGAGTGCCGGCGGACGTGCCGGCTTGGCGGGCGTCCGGGCCGTCGGCGGGCAGCAGCAGTCCGCGGGCGCGCCCCGCCCTCAGCAGCGCGCGCCTTCTCGCACTTCCAGGAGCGGCAGGCCCGCCGCGTACCGCCGGAAGAAGCCGGCGGTCGGGGTGTCCGCGGTCGCGACGGCGTCCGGGGTTCCCTCCGCGATCACCGCACCCCCGTCCGGACCGGCTCCCGGTCCCAGGTCGATCACCCAGTCCGCGGAGGCGGCGACGGGGATGTCGTGTTCGGCCACGACGACGGTGTTGCCCGAGTCGAGCAGCACGTCGAGCGTGTCCACCACACGCTGCATGTCAGACGGGTGCAGGCCCGAGACGGGTTCGTCGAGGACGACGAGGCCGGCCCTGCGGCCTGCGGCGCCGCGCTGGATCGCGGACGCCAGCTTCAGCCGCTGCGCCTCGCCGCCGGACAGCTCTGTGGCGCTCTGGCCGAGCTGGAGATAGCCGAGTCCGACCTGGTTCAAGGCTCCTAGGGTTTCCGCGAGTTGCCGGGGTTCGGAGAAGTGCTCCACAGCCTCGGCGACGGTCAGCTCCAGCACCTGATTGATGGCCAGCCCCTGATACGTGATCTCCAGAGCCTCCGGCTTGTAGCGCCGGCCCTCGCACGCGTCGCAGACCACCCACACATCCGGCAGGAAGTGCATGTCGACCAGCTTGCGGCCATAACCGGTGCAGGTTTCGCAACGGCCGCCACCCGCGGTGTTGAAGCTGAACCAGGAGGCATCGACGCCGCGTCCGCGCGCCACGTCGGTTTCGGCGAACAGCTTGCGCACAATGTCGAACGCCTTGCTGTAGGTGGCCGGGTTGGACCGCGGCGTTCGCCCGAGCGGTTCCTGATCGACGACGGCGACCCAGCCGAACCCCTCGAGGCCGGTCACCTGCCGCACCGTGTCGGTCGTCGTCCCGTTCAGGGCGGCCTCCACGCTCGCCGCGAGCGCGCCGAGCAGGCTGCTCTTGCCGCTGCCGCTCACCCCGGTCAGGCAGGTGAGCCGACCGGCGGGGAAACGCACCAGGTCCGCGGTCACGTTGTGCGCACGCAGTCCGTGCAGCTCCACCCAGCCGGTGTCGTCCCCGGCCGGACGACGGGTCCGTCGCAGCCGCGGCCCCTCACCGGCCAGATAGCGTCCGGTCAGCGACGTCGGGTGGGCGGCCACGTCTGCGGGAGACCCCGATACCAGGACCTCACCGCCGAGGCGGCCCGCGCCGGGCCCCATATCGATCACCCAGTCGGCCCGGGCGATCAGTTCAGGGTCGTGCTCGACCAGGAGCACCGTGTTGCCGGCCTTGCGTAGCTCCAGAGCGATGTCGAGCAGGTGCGCCTTGTCCGCCGGATGCAGCCCAGTGCCAGGCTCGTCCAGGACGAAGACGAGGCCGCTCAGCTCGGTACTGAGCTGAGCGGCGAGCCGGGTTCGCTGCAACTCACCCCCGGACAGCGTCGCCGCACCCCGCGACAGCTGGAGATGGGCCAAGCCGAGCCGGTCGAGGAACCCGAGCCTGCGGCCCAGATCGAGCAGCAGCGGCTCACCCACGTCGCGCTGCCGGGCGTCCAGGTCGTCCGCGACGCGCTTCGCCCAGCCGCGCACCTCCCGTACTTCCACCTCGATCAGGTCGGGA
Organism: Nonomuraea aridisoli; assembly: GCF_003236395.1. GTDB lineage: Bacteria > Actinomycetota > Actinomycetes > Streptosporangiales > Streptosporangiaceae > Nonomuraea > Nonomuraea aridisoli. The sequence goes on from NZ_POUD01000101.1 coordinate 25,687, forward strand.
TAGGTCAGCCCGCCGAGCCGCACGGACCGGACCACCTGGTCGTACCCGCTGCCGCCGCAGGTGCCGCACGGCTGCTTGCGCATGTACGGCAGGTAGCGCTGCTTGGCGCTGGGGGTTCGGGCGTTCGCGAACACCCGCTCCACCTCGGCGAGCGCGCCCCGCAGCGGCTGGCTCGAGGTGTAGGTCACCGAAACCGTCTCCTTCTTGTTCGACATGTCGACGGTCGCCTCGACCTTCTCCTCACCCGTGCCGTACAGCACACAGCGACGGAACTCCTCAGGCAGCGACTTCCACGGCCGACCGAGGTCCACACCCCGCTTCTCGGCAAGCGCCGGCACGAACGCGTGCTCCCCCGACCGCCACTTCGCGAACCAGGGCGAGGCCCCCTCAAAGAGCGGAAGCTCCGGATGGGTGATGACCAGGTCCTCCTGCGCTTGCCAGCGTCCGCCCACCCCGTGGCAATCCGCACAGCTTCCTTCCGGCGTATTGCGGTCGAAATGAGCGGTCGTCAGATGCCCGTCCCCGTTTTCCGCCGCCCGGTCCGCGCCGATCCCGGGAAGGCGTGAGTACAGCAGCCCCAGATGCCCGTCGATGCCGGTGATCGTCGCGACCGTGGACCGGGGGTTGCGGTTCAGACGACGCTGGTCGACCGCGAGCGTCGCGCCGAGTCCCAGGATGCGGTCGACCTTCGGCCGATTGCGCTGGGTGATGTACTGCCGCACGAACGGCGAAAGTCCCTCCAGATACCGCAGCTGGGCCTCGTTGTGCAGGGTGTCGATGGCCAGCGAGGTCTTGCCGCTGCCACTCACTCCGGTGAAGGCGATGAGCCGCCCCTTGGGGATGCTCACCGACACGTCCCGCAGATTGTTGGTACGAGCCCCCACCACCTCGATGGCCTCGCACCCCGTACTCGCAACGCCCCGTACGAACGCAGTCAACCTTCGTCCATCCTCTCGCAACACAGCAGAACATGGGCGGACACGCACGCCGCCCATGCCGAACAAACCGATCACGCCACTACGTCGCGGCCGCTCGTCACCATGGCGCTGAGCGGCCGCTTCACCAGGTCTCTCAGCACGTGGTGGTCTCGATGCCGCCCGTACTGCCGGTCAGGACCGGGACGCCGCGGTGAGCTTGTCGACGTCGGGGGCGTAGACGGTCATCCAGTGCGGTTGCAGCCGGTAGTAGACCACGTCGTTGTCCCAGTCGAAGAAGTCGTCGCCGTAGAAGTCCTTGAGGTAGGCGAGCAGGTCCGGCCAGTCCGCGGCCGGCTCGCCGCGCCGGGGGTTGAGGACCTCCACCGTGCCGTGCGTGAACACGCCCAGCTGCTCCCCGCGCATGTGCGCGGCGCTGACGGCGGGACGGGCGGCGAGATGGCGGGCCTTGGCGGCGCCGCGCGCCGTGCCGAAATGCCACTTCCCGTGCAGGAAGTGCCCGTCCACCCCGCTGATCCGCGGCTCGCCCTTCGCCGTCACGGTGGACAGGGCGAGGGTGCACATGCCGGTGAGGACCTGGGTGAGTTGCCGCGCGGACAGTGTGCGCTCGGTGTTGATGATCGAGCGGAGGTGCGGAGTGGAGCGGGAGAGCGAGGCGTCGAGAAGGGCTTGCAGCTCTTTGAGATCTTCTGGTGTTTCGCGCATTGCGGTCCTTGTCTGTCCGTGGGGCAGCCGGCCGGCGCCCACGTCGGTGCCGACCGGTGAACCCATGATTGATCTAAACCCGACGTCCTATGTCATGTTTTTTGCCGGGTAACCGGAACAGTCCCCCACCAGGTCAGGGTGTTCCGTAGCTGCGCGCAGTGAGGGATGCGGTCGTGACCGCGGTGCCACTGGGCCGCTCCGGCGTGCAATCGACGTGCCGACTCCGGTGAAGGCCCGTCGCTGGCGGATCTCCCGTGGCGCGATCACGGTGGCCAGGTCGCGTTGTCCGGCTTGGTGCCCAGCAGGTGTGGCAGGTCTTTGAGCACCGGGATGAGCAGGGTCTGCATCACCGGGACCACGATGCCCACGAAGGCGAGCACCGGGACGAGAGCGCCGCTCGCTCTGGCCGCGGGAGGGTCAGTGGACGTGCGTGTCATGAGGGACGGTCTCCAGGCCGGGGGGCTTCTGATTTCGTACGGAATGCCGGATTCACCTGGCTCGGCCCGGGGGAAGTCCACCGGCCGAGCCAGGCGGCGACGGTCACGCCGTCCCCCCCGGGGTGTTGCGCGGGCGGGGTG
>NZ_POUD01000102.1 GCF_003236395.1 Nonomuraea aridisoli
CGGCACGGATGGCCTGGGTAGGCGATACTCGACGGGTCACGAGCGTGGGACCTCTTTCGTGCGAACTTGGCGGTTCAACACGGAACCTACGCTCGTGATCTATTTACACCGCATCTGGGACGCGACCATCTTCTCCGGACCGAAGTGGTAGTTCTGCCGCAGATAAATGATCTTCTGCACGACCTCGGCGTGCGTGGCGTTCGGGCTGGTCTTGGGCCGCTTGGAGCGGGTGCGCAGACCCTCGATGCCCTCGGCCTGGTAGCGGCGGTACCAGATGTAGTAAGCCTGCCGGCTGATCCCGTAGTAGCGGCACGTCAGCGCGACGTTGCCCGAGACCTCTTCGACATGACGGATGACCGCCAGGCGCCGCTTGGCTTCACGGTCGAGTGGGGGGTTCGGGGGAGTCGACATACATGGTCTCCGTAGTGGTCGAAGACCCAGGTGTCAACGATGTCCGTCAGTTTTAGACTGCTGCTGATCGTGGTTCCTAGATCATCTGTCGTCCATGTCCTGGGACGGAACGTCGCCGTAGCTCGTAGGACTGGACGCCGTTGTGCCGCCGTTGCTCCGGCGCTGAAGCGTTACCGCACCCCTTCGGCTGCTTGTCGGCTCCGTAGAAGGGTCTCGCTGGCCTGCTTGGCGAGATCGAATGCGGCGCCGAGACGGTTGTCGATAGTGATGTGCGCGGCCGGAGGGCCGGCAGCGGTGTTGAGGGTGCTGACGTATGCCTCCCAGTTCTGGAGCTTCCAGGCATCGCGGGCGTCGCATCGGATCTCGATGTGCTTGCGTATGGATTCGGCATCGCAGAGCACCCACACCACCGCGACTTCGGCGCCTTTGTCCGCGCAGCGCTTAGTCAGGCGCGCTACCCATTCGGTATCAGCCAACTCGGCCACGAACGGAGCCGACAGGACAGCTGAGGTCCCGGCATTGAGGTTGTCGAATGCGGTCTCCATCATGCAGTGGTACTCCAGCGGCCGGACCTCCCGCAGGTACAAGTCCGTGTGCCGGTCGTGGGGATCGCCGCCGAGCGAGATGAGCAGACGCTCCACCAGGGGGCGAGTAAGGGCGTCCTTGTCCAGCAATGCCCACCCAGTGATGTCAGAGAGCAACCGAGCGAACTCGGTCTTGCCTGACCCGGCGTAGCCGGCGATGAGAGTGAGGATGGGGTTGGGGTCAGCTCGGCTGTGGCGGCGTCTCCACGCGTCGATGACGCGGTTGACGAGCGTGTTCTGCTCAGCGTTGGCGGGGCGGCCAGTGGTGTTCGCCAAGATCTGTTGGATTGCCTGGGCAGCGACGTTGTAGCTCGCGGTGTCGGGGGACTGGGGCGGACCCGAGGGGGGCTTCTCCACTTCGGTTATTTCGCCGGGACGCGGTAGCCGGAAACAGACCCATCATGCGTCAGTCGTTCACGCCGCTGGCCTGGCGCCGCAGTTTGCCGGGCCGCTCGGTGACGGGCACGCGCTGCCTGGCTTCGCGCCATTGACACTGTCAGCCGATGTACGGACTACTCCGTTGAAGGTAGTGACTGATCCTCAGCCGCATGGAGCGGTGCATGCCATAGTTGTCCAGCTCGTGTCGGAGCACCCACCGGACCTCGCGGGACTCGGCGCTGGGAGTCGGCTGGCCGCTGACGGCTCGGGCTGTGAGGACGATGGAGAATTCCTGGCGGACCTCGTCATTGCTGGTGTAGTGGATGACGTGACCGGGGTCGCTGTAGGTGCCGACCAGGCCGGTGATCTCGCAGACGATGCCGGTCTCTTCGAGGGTCTCGCGGATGGCCGCCTGAGGGATGGATTCGCCGAGGTCGATGGCGCCGCCGGGTAGGGCCCAGTTGCCGTTGTCCGAGCGGCGGATGAGCAGCACCTCTCCGGTGTCGTTGGTGACCACGACGTTCACGGAGGGGACGAGGCTGTTGGCGGCGGGTGCGTTCGGGTCGTTGTGGTAGTCGATCCGCTGGCTCACAGCCCGGGAGCCTACTGCTCTGAGTGCCCGTCGGGGGTGACGAAGCTCCCCAGGTTCGGAACGGTGTAGACCTTGCCGGCGCCCCGGAGGCGTTCCATGGCCTTGCGGATGGTGGGGCGGGCGACCCCGAACTCTTCCATGAGCTTGACCTCGGAGATCTTGAACTTGGGTCCCCACTCACCGGAGTCGATCCGTGCTGTCAGGACTTCGAGGATCTGCTCCCAGCGAGAACGGTCCTCGTCGAACTCCCAGGTGCGTGTGTGCTCGACGTATCTGGCCACACGATGAGAATAGAAGGGCGTTTCACGGCCCTTCACACCGGATCGTGTAGCTTCACGCAATTCCATGGAGTAGACAGGCACTTACAGGCTTGCTAGCTTGGACGTATGGCGTTGGTGAGCAACGGTCAAGGCCCCCTCCGGGTGGGGGCTCGTGCTGGTGTCCTGCCTTGTCTTCCATCAGAGGGCGCAGACATGGCCGGAGCCGGTCGTTCGCTCACCAACGCCGGCCTGGCGCCTGACGTCCTTGTCGGGATCGCCCGGCCCGGTTCAAGTACTCGCGGAGGACGGTGAGTCTGTGGCTGCGTTTGATGACTTTCACGGCCCGCATCCCCTGCCGCCCCGCGCGGATGCGGCGGCGGTGCAGTGGTCAGAGGCCCAGTCGCGTGTGGCTCGTGTCCGGGTGCGAGCCCATACCTGCGAGTGCTTGTCCTTGCTCTTCGAGCAATGCGTAGCGGGTGGGCTTGGGTTCGTGCGGCGGTACGACCGCTCCGTCTGGCCTGTGGCTGTGGCCGACAGCCCGTGGGGGAGGGTCCGCGACGTGGAGACGCTCTGGCGGCGGATCATGCTTGGGGAAGTGAGGTAAGGACACGCCGAACGCATATCGTGCGCACGTAGCGTGACTCTTTGTGATCTCAGTGTGATGGAACGTTTCTGCAGGTAGAAGGCCGACCTGCGGTTTCGTGTGCCCGCTCACTGGCAGTTTTTCTGCCAGTGACGCAGGTCACCCGCCTTATCGTCGAAGCAAGCGACGACGAAAGGGAGGGGCGGGGACGTGGCAACAGAGTACGTGACGCAAGGCCAGCGGATCGCGCGGGCTCGTCACCGCAAGGGGTGGGATCAAGCAACCCTCGCTGAGAAGATCGGCCGTTCTGTCTCCTGGCTGTCGAAGGTCGAGAACGGGCGGATGCCGCTGGATCGCATGAGCGTGGTCGGGCAGCTCGCCGAGGCGCTCGGGGTGGAGGTCGCCGAGCTCACCGGCCAGCCGTACCGACACGAGACGACGGAACTCGACTCCGGTCACGCTGCTGTGCCGGGTCTTCGTCTCGCGCTTCAGCAGGCCTCGCTGCCGAGGGGAGTGGTGCTGCCGGTCTCTGGGGAACCTCGAACGCTGGGGGAGCTTGAGGCGAACGTACGCCTGGCTGAGCAACTTCGCCAGGACGCGAAGTTCACCGCGCTGGGTGAGGTGTTGCCCAGAATCATCACGGAACTGATAGCGATCACGAACGACTCGTCGGCCGATCGCGATCGCGCCGAGGCGCTGATGCTGCGAGCCTGTCACATGGCGCGGGTGTCCTCCAATCTCCTGGGGCATCACGACCTGGGCTGGACCGCCGTACAGCGCGAACTCGTCGCCGCTCAACAGGTGGGCTCGCCCGAACTGATCGCAGCGGCAAGCTGGGATCTGTGTGGAGTGTGGCTGCACGAGGCGCAACTCGACCCCGCCAAGAACGTCGCCCTGTCGGCGCTCGATCAGATCGAACCGCATGTCGGCACAGACGACACGGTCAAGGCGATGTGGGGCGCGCTGCACCTGCGGGCAGCGGTGGCGTACTCCCGGCTGTGGGACCAGAGAGAAGCGGAAAGCCACCTTGAGGAGGCACGCCGCGTCGCCGAGACCCTGCCGCGGGACGGCAATGTCTTCCAGACACAGTTCAACCGGGTGAATACCACCATTCACGCGGTCGAGGTCAGCATGGAGCTGGGCCGGCCACGTGATGTCATCACCCGCGCGGAACACGTGGAGATCGCTGAGATCGCATCGTCCGAGCGGCAGGCCCATTACTGGACCTGCACCGCGGCGGGCTATCACATGAACAGAAAGGACAACGAAGCGGCGGAAGCTCTGCTGCGCGCGGATCGGATCGCGCCACAGCATGTCCGTAACAGGCCGTTGGTTCGCAACATCGTGCGTGACCTTCGCGACAGCGGGCGGCTGCATCGGCAGCGCGAGATTCTCAACCTCGCCAAGGTGATGCGGCTGCTCTGATCAGGAACGGTGAGCCCATCCGCTCATCGGCTCCCCACCCGTCAGGTAACCCGGGGGCGCTGCGGCGTCCTGCCTATACGAATGGGGCACTCGTGGGTCTCAGTGAGATCGAACGACAGATCTTGCTACGCGAGCTGGCAGAGGTCGCGGCCGACCTGGCCGAACTCCAGCGGCGCGCGCTCAGGATCACTTCCCGGCTTGATCAGGACGAGTCCGAGCGTCTAGCTCGTCCAGCCTGACCGTCAGCTTCTGCATGTGCTGACGGATCTCATGTAGTTGTTCGGAAATGATGCGGAACTCTTCGCTGTGCTCCCCGGGGGTGGGGCCAGCGGTCTCGTCGTCTGGCGCACGGCTGACGAAGCTGCCCGCTCCTTGGCGGGTCTCGATGAGTCCCTCGTCGCGGAGTACCGCTAGGGCGTTGCCGATCGTCATCATGGCAACGCCGTAGCGCTCCGCCAGCTCGCGGGCCACGGGGAGGCGCTCCCCGACCGTGTACCGGCCCGATGCGATGTCGCGCCGGATGTCCTCGGCAATCCTCAGGTACGGCCGGCGCCGGTCACTGGTTGCCATGACTCAACAGTAGCGGTTCTAGATGCCTAGATCTCTGGGCAACTTGTAAGGAATCTCGATCCAACTTAGCTATCTCGGTTTACAGAGCTAGATACCTAGGTATCTTTGTATCTAGAACATCACCTCACAAGGAGACCAGCTCTCATGCGCACCATCCCAATCCCTGTCGACACGTCCAAGCTCGTGATCACCTGCGTCAAGGCGCCCAAGCCGCGTCTGCTCAACAAGGACACCGGCGAGATCAAGACGGACAAGAACGGCAACACCGTCTTCGAGGTCACCGTGTCCGTGGAGGACGAGTTCGGCAGGATCGAGCTCGTCAAGATCGGCACTTCGGGGGAGCCTCCGATCAGCGCCGGTCAGCAGATCATCCCGACCGGCATGGTCGGCTACGTCTGGGAGATGTCCGGCCGGTGGGGCATCTCCTACCGCGCTGCGGCGCTCCTGCCCGCCGAAGAGGAGCCGCTCCGTGTCTGACACGAGCCTCCTGCTGCTCGGAGTCCTGGCCGCTTCGGCGGCTGGGCTCTGGGCCTGGCGCCGCTGGCACTACCGGTCGTTCTGGCTGGTGGTCGCCTTCCCGCTGACCGCAATCAGCGTACGGGCCACCTGGCGCAAGGTCGCTCTCGGCTGCAACCTCACCAAGAAGCGGCAGCGCTTCTGGTTCACCACCGTCCCCGGTCTCGTCGCATCGACCGGCGTCGTCCGCGTCCGGCGCAAGTGGCAGCGCATCGCCGTGGACACCAAGCCGTTCATGTGGCTGCCCAAGCCCACCCGGTACGGCTGGCGGGTCACGCTGCACACCCTTGAGGGGCAGATTCCCGCCGACTACACCAACGCCGCTGAACGGCTCGCCCACTCCTGGGGCGTCCACGCGATCCGCGTCTCGTCCCCTCGACCCGGACGGGTCGTCCTGTCCGCCACCGTTCGCGATCCGCTGGTCCGGGTCGAGACCCTTCCTACCTCGACCGATCTGCTCAAGGTCGTCGTGGGCCGTCTGGAGACCGGCGGTCCGTGGATCATCGACTTCAAGACCGTCCCGCACTGGCTCAACGCCGGAGCCACCCAGTCGGGGAAGTCCAACCTCGCCAACGCCCTCGTGCAAGGGCTGGCTCCGCAACCGGTGGCCCTGGTCGGCTTCGACCTCAAGGGCGGCGTGGAGTTCACTCCGTACAGCCGTCGACTGTCGGCGCTGGGCACCACGCGGGCTGAATGCGTCACCTTGCTCGATGACCTCGTGGGCCTGATGACCAGTCGCATGGCCGTATGCCGGGAGGCGGGCGCCCGGAACATCTGGCAACTGCCGGACGATCAGCGGCCCGTGCCGGTCGTCGTGCTCGTCGATGAGCTGGCCGAGCTGTACCTGATGGCCGACAAGTGCGAGAAGGACGAGGTCGCCAAGACTTCGACCGCGCTTCTGCGGGTCGCCCAGCTCGGGCGGGCCTTCGGCATCTACCTGTTCTGCTGCGGCCAGCGCATCGGCTCCGACCTCGGACCCGGCGTCACCGCCCTGCGCGCCCAGTGCTCTGGGCGGATCTGCCACCGGGTGAACGATCCCGAGACCGCGACCATGACTCTCGGCGACCTCGACCCGGCCGCGCTCGCCTCGGCGCGGGCCATCCCCGCCGAGACACCAGGCGTCGCGATCGTCGCCTCGCAGGACGGCCAGTGGTACCGGGCTCGGTCCTTCTACGTCAGTGAGCAAGCTGCTGAGTACGCCGCAACCACCTACGCCGACCGGACTCCGGCCTGGGCGGACATCGTCGCTGGCCATGCCTCGCAGGTGAGCGACGCCGACCTCGCCGAGTTCCTCGACTCCATTCCGGACCCGAGAAAGGCCTGAACCGATGCGACGCCTCGCCCGCTGGCTGCTCGACACCGGCCCCGTCCTCGTCCTGGCCGTCATCGCCGGTGCTGGGTCCTTCACCCACATCCGTGAGACCGCCAGCGAGCACGGACAGTCCGGCTGGATGGCCTGGGCGATTGCCGTCTGCATCGACCTCACCTGCGTCATGGCCGCCCGCGAACGCCAGCGCGACAAGAAGACAGGACGCGTACGACGGGGCCCGGTGTCCTGGCCCGTCCTCGTCCTGACCGGCGGCGTCGTCCTGTCCCTGGCCGCCAACCTGCAACAAGCCGACCCGACCCTCTGGGGGTGGATCACTGCCGCGACTCCGGCCGCCGCCTTTCTCGTCGCGATCTCCATGCTCGAACGCCGGACGTCCGGCCCGTCTCTGGACGTCTCCGAGACGTCCTCGGCAGACGTCGCTTTGTCCCGTCCCCGTCCCGACGAGCTCGCCGCCGTCCCGTCCGTCGATCGGCCCGCGCTCGTCCCCGCCCGGGACGAACAACCCGGACCGTCCCTTGCCCTGGTCGACTACGCCCGCCGCGTGGCCGATGAGCACCAGGCCAGGCACGGCAAGCCCATTACCCGCGACGTTCTCCGCGCCCGCCTGGGTGTGTCCAACCAACTCGCCTCCGATCTGCTCCGCACCTTGCGGGCCACATCGGAAGCCACCTGAGAGGTCATCACCATGGACAACGACCGAGACGCCCTCATAGCCGGACTCATCGCCCTGGCCGGACTTCTGAAGGCACACCCCGAGGTGCCGGTCTCATTGGCGCCCGTCATCATCCGCGCCTTCCCGCCCAACGGCCCTGATCATCTGATGCGCGCCGAGGTTGACAAGGTCGCCGCCCTGCTGGGCGCCGAGATCAACCCCGATCACCTGCCCCACGGCCACTACGTGACCGCCATCGACTTCGGGCCCGTCCGCTACGAGTTCACCGCCATCCTCGCCGCCGCCCGCGCCCGCCACGCCGCCGTAGACAGCTACCGCGACTGCATCAAGATCGACAACGCCTAGGAGGTAAACATCATGCGTATCCGACTCGAAGGCAATCGCGCCGAGCTCACCCTCGGCATGATCCACCTGCGCCAGATCTTCACCGTCACGTCCATGTCGCGGGCCTTCCCCGACAGGAACCGGCCGCGGAACTACCGCCTCTACGTCACGATCACGCCGCGCAAGAGCCACTGACCATGACACCCGATGAGGCCGGCCAACCTCACGCCCTTGCTGAGGCCCCGCTCACTCGCTGCCGCTGCTGCACCTGCAACGGCGCCGGAATCGACGCAGACGGCGACACCTGCCGCGACTGTGACGGCACCGGCATCGACAACCACGGCGTATAGCCGAGATCCCCTCACCTGGCCACACAACCGCCAAGTTCCGCGCCAGGTGAGGGGCCATCCCACTCCAGATACATCCGGATAGGACGGATCCATCTTGCCCCACCCACACGCCATAGCCGGGATCATCTCCCGACTCCATGACCCGAACTACGACCGTTGGGCCGGTCAGATCAAGCGCACCGGCGGCTGTCGCCAGCCCATCCACCTTCGCGGCAAGGTCGAACACTACGACCGCGCGACGGGCCAGCTCCTACACCGCTACTGCACCAACCGCGAGCCGGACGGCGTCCTGCGCGTGTCCTGCAAGACTCGGCGCGCCTCCCGTTGTCCGGCCTGTGCCGAGGTCTACCGGGCTGACACGTACCAACTCGTCCGCGCTGGCCTCGTCGGCGGCAAGGGCGTGCCCGAGACGGTCAGCGCGCATCCGTGCCTCTTCGTCACTCTGACCGCACCGTCCTTCGGCGCCGTCCACGTGTGGAGGGAGAAGAACGGCAAGGTCCTGCCCTGCCACGCCCGCCGCGATGCCGCGACCTGCCGGCACGGGCAGGTGATGTCCTGCACCGAACGGCACAGCGCCGACGATCCCCGGCTGGGGGAGCCGCTGTGCCCGGACTGCTACGACTACGACGGCTCGGTCCTGTTCAACGCCATCAGCCCTGAGCTGTGGCGCCGCTTCACGCTCGCTCTGCGCCGCCGCTTCGCCCGGCTCAACGGCCTGACGGTCAAGGCTCTGCGCGAACACGTGAGCATCGCCTTCGCCAAGGTCGCCGAATACCAGCGCCGCGGTGTCGTCCACTTCCACGCCGTCATCCGCCTTGACGGTCCTGACGGCCCATCCTCGCCGCCGCCCGCGTGGGTGACGGCAGACGCCCTGGCCCAAGCCGTCCAACACGCTGCAGCCGTCGTAACTGCGGAGGTCAAGCCGCTGAGCCGCGCCTTCCGCTGGGGCACGCAGCTCGACGTCCGTCGCATCACCATGGATGGGGATCTCACCGATCAGGCTGTCGCCGCCTACATTGCCAAGTACGCCACCAAGGCCGCCGAATGCGTCGGCACCCTGGACCGGCGCATCCAACCCCTCGACAACCTCGACGCTCTGCCCGTCCGCGAGCACGCCCGCCGGCTGATCGCCGCCTGCATGCGTCTCGGCGAGCACCCCGACCTGGCCGATCTGAGGCTCGTCCACTGGGCTCACATGCTTGGCTTCCGCGGCCACTTCTCCACCAAGAGCCGCCGCTACTCCACCACGCTCGGCGCCCTCCGTGCCGCCCGTGAGGAGCACATGCGCGCCGAGCCGGTCACCACTGGACGGCTTCCGCTCTTCGACGAAGACACCGTACTGGTCGTCGCCCACTGGGAGTACGCGGGACGAGGCCTCTCGCTTGGCGAACAGATCCTCGCGGCTGCGATCACAGGCGCCCGGCTTCCGTACGCGGGCGGTGACGCCCAATGACCCGACGAGATGAACTGCTCACCGTTCAGGAGGTTCTCGTCGAGCTGGGCGGAGTTTCCCGGCGCACCTTCTATCGCTGGCGGGAGCTCGGTCGCGCGCCGGTGTGCGTCCAGCTGCCCAACCTCGAACTCCGTGTCTGGCGGAGCGATCTCATGGCCTGGCTCGACTCGCGTCGGGAGGTGGCATGAACACCACGTATGACGTGAAGCTCAGTGGAATACAGCACCGCACGGATCGCGAAACGCCGGTGTTCGTGGCGCGCTGGCGAGTCGCGGGCAAGGAGAAATCCAAGACCTTCCGAACCAAGGGCCTCGCCAACGCCTTCATGTCGGACTTGCGCCAGGCCGCGAAGGCAGGGGAGGAGTTCGACGTCGCCACCGGCCTGCCGGTGTCGATGCTCGCCGGCAAGTCATCAGGGCCGTCGTTCTTGGAGTTCGCCCAGGCGTACGTGCTTGGGCGCTGGAACGCCTCGGCGGCCCGAACCCGCGAGACGGACGCGTACACGCTCCTGACGCTGATCCCTGCTCTGGTGGCTGACGCGCCGCGCCGTCCTTCTCCAGAGGAGCTACGGGAGGTTCTTCGGGTTCACGCGCTGCTTCCCGAGAAGCGTCGGGCAGAACTGACGGCGACGCAGACTGCGGCCTTGAGCTGGCTGGAGAGGGCATCCCTCCCGCTGTCAGCCTTGGGGGAGGCGCACGTTCTTCGTACGGCTCTCGACGCCATCTCGGTCACCTTCGCGGGGACGCCCGCGGGAGCGAACACGGTACGGCGCAAGCGCGCCGTCCTCCATCACCTCCTGGAGCACGCGGTAGAGCAGAAGGTCTTCGGCAGCAACCCACTGGACGAGATCAAGTGGACGGTGCCCAAGGCCGTCACCGTGATCGATCCCCGCACAGTGGTCAACCCTGCTCAGGCACGTGAACTCCTGGATGCCGTGCCCAAGGTGGGCCGCAAGCGCGGCGCCCGGCTCAAAGCGCTGTTCGCCTGCATCTACTACGCCGCTCTCAGGCCGGAGGAGGCGGCCGACCTGCGGCTGCGAAACTGCACGCTGCCTGAGACGGGCTGGGGCCTGATCGTCCTGGAGAAGGCCCGACCACAGGCCACGAAGCGCTGGACCAACTCTGGCGAAACCCATGAGTCACGCAGTCTCAAGCACCGCGCGGACAAGGAGACCCGAGAGATCCCTATCCCGCCCGTCCTGGTCGCCATGCTCCGCGAGCACATCGCCGAGTACGGCACCGCGAAGGACGGCAGGATCTTCACCACGGGCACCGGCGGCACCTACTCCAGCTCGGCGCACTCCTACGTCTGGCAGGAAGCTCGCAAGCTCGCACTCACTCCGGAACAGGCCGCCTCGTCGCTGGCCGCCAGGCCGTACGACCTGCGCCATGCTGCTGTCTCGCTCTGGCTGAACGCCGGCGTCCCGGCGCCCGAGGTCGCGAAGCGCGCCGGTCACAGCGTGGACGTGCTCCTGCGGGTCTACGCCAAATGCATCGACGGCCAGCAAGAGCAGATCAACAGCAAGATCCATGATGCCCTGGGCACATAGTTCAGCCCCTATCCGCTTTCGGCCCCGGCCCGACCGGGGCCATTTCGCTTCCCGCTGCTCACCATGCCGCGTCGCTCCGGCCGAACGCCGCGAGGCTGCGCCACCCTACATGCACGTGCAGTGAGAAAGGGGGCCCGTGCACACCGCCGACAACGACCCTGCTGGGTCCGGAGAGCTTCGCCCACTGCGGCGCCCGCCGTACGGCCTGCCGCCTTGGCCCCGGCGACGCTTCCTCGCCGAGTCCGACTCTCTCGGCTGGCGGACGTACTCCACCCCAGCCCCGCCGGAATCCCCCCGGCGGCGTTGGGTTCCTCATAGCCTCCCGCGGCCAGCTCTCATCGCGGGACTCCTCATCTGCGCAAGCATCGGCATCTGGTCGATTGGCTGGGGAACGGACAGCGCAGGGTCACGGTCGAGCGCCGCTTCGACGCCGACACCCACCCCCAGTGTCGTCGGCCGTCTGGTCGCGTCCACTCCGTTGCCGACGCCCTCGCCACGAGCGAGGCCCTCGACGACGTCCAGGCCAATCCCCAAGGCGTCGAAGAGCAAGGTGAAATTGCCAAGGCCCCATCGTCGATCAGCGATCCCGACTGTGCCGCGGGAGCGTCATCGAAATGAGGCGCCGGCTCCGTCCAAGAAGACCGTGGTTCCCACTGACCGCGCGAGGAAGAACGGAAACAACGACCCACGAGCCAGAGACAGGAAGCCAGAGGTGGCAGGGCTCGCCGCCATGTGTGACGAACGGTACCCGCCTTCCCGCCCCGAGTTGCGAATGCACAACTGGGCATGTCACTCCATCCTCGGATAACCCACGACAGCAAGGACGAGAGCAACGGGCCTTGCTGCGATGTCCGCCCTAACATCCGGCAATTTCTACCACAGTGCGTGTAATTCCGGTTGCTTATAGGGATGTGTGAGGCATTTACGAGGATTAGCTGTTGTGCTTGACTCCTCCCTTGTAGCCACACCCTCTTGGAGGGGCCATGGGGGAGTTCGTCGGGATCGACCCCAGCCGGGCGGAACAGCTTATACGCGAGATGGAGGGTGGCAAGGACGTCCTGGGCCGCACGCGGCATGGGCTGGAGGCGGCGATCGCCGAGGCGGACGCGTCATGGACCGGCCCCGCGGGGGTGGCGGCCATGCACCGGACCTGGGCATTCTTCGACGAGACGCAGCGCGATCTCAAATGGCGGATGGACACGCTCAAGCAGATGGTCCCGAGTTCCGGAAATGGCCTGTTGAGCACGTTCTTACCGTTCAACAGCGAAACAGAGGCTGTTCGTCAGGGTAAAGCAGACGCGGGGCTCATCGCGGGGGAGCTCAAGCAGCACGAAATCGAGAACTCGGTAGAGACCTGGCGGAAGGTGACCGAGGCTACGGCGGCCACGAAGGAGAAGCTGAACGATCCCGCGTACGCCGCTGCCCTGCTGACCGCCCTCGGGCCGGACAAGTTCCGCGCGCTGTTCATGCACTGGATGAAGGGCAAAGGTCCAGCCATGGACAGAGGGCTTCCGCCGGCCGTGCTCCAGCAGGGCCGGGAGAGTCTGGGACCACTGGCCGAGGCGTACGCCAACGCAGAACGCGCCGGACGGCTGGGAGAGGAGTGGCGCGGCAAGTTCATGGAATCCACTGAGCCGGGCGTACTGACCGCACTGATCGCGATGTCCAAGCCGTCGAGCCGACTCCTCAATCAAGTGGCGCTGCGCGTGCTGGGCCGTCCACTGGGAGCAGACCTCCCGACGAGCCCCAGTTGGAATCTGCACGCTCTGGTGGAGGCGTACAACGCGGACCCGCAGGCGTTGCAAACGCTACTGGCTGACAACAAGGACGCCGCAGGCTGGCTCCTGCATCCTCAGCGCGCCCGGATGAGCGGCGTCGCCGGTCTCGAAGCGAAGCTCGCGGGAGCGCTGGACAAGGCGTTGAACCCAGACGCCGGAACAGCCGGTGTCCGCGAGCGAGCCTGGTTCAACATCATTCGAGGAATGGGCGCGGAAAACAGCCCGTGGATCGGCGGTTCGTGGGGCACGCTCAAGGATTCCCCGATCAGCGAGACCTTGGCCAAGAACGTGACGCCCTATCTCGACCAGCTCGCTCGTGGACAATCCATGCGGAACTCCCCCGAGCTGAAAGCGGCCTTCCCGACATCGCCATGGGACGCCCTCGTCCCCGATGACGCTTCCCGGTTCATGGGCGGCCTGATGCAGGACAAGGATGCGGCGAACATCCTGATGAAGGCGTCACAGGACTACACGCTGGGCTTGGACATCGGCCGGTTCCGGCCCTTCGGAGACGAGGCCACGCAGGATGAGTACACCCATCGGGCGGCACTCGCTGGAGGCGTCGCGAACCTGATGCTGAGCGGCTCGACACACGCCGAGTGGACCGACGACGAATATGCCGACTGGCTCGCGGGAGTCGCGCTGCTGCCCGTCTCGTGGCTTTCCAACAAGTACTGGCCTATCCAGGATGCCAACGTGGCGACCGCCCGAGACGCTGGGCTCGATGAGGCCAAGGACGGCCTCAAGGGCGTGATCACGGACTTCTTCGACAAGAAGACTCCGGCCACGGCGGAGTCCGTCGCGGACGGCATCGTCCAACAGCAGGCCGATTGGGTGAACGAATCGCTGGCCCAGCACGGACAGAAGCCGTTGACTGACTCTCAGCGTAATGAGGTGCGGATGGCGTTTCGCGGGCGACTCTATGACGCACTTGTCACGGCGCTGAAACAACGAGGAGGGTGAGCATGACGATCCCGAGCCAAAGCCAGTTGCTTCAGCAAGCTGCCGATAAGGAACTGCTCGCCACCAGCCTCATGCGATACGCCGAAGCGCTGAATGATGTCTTCACCGGCATGCTGAAAAGGCCCGAGAATGTGGACACGTTCTGGAAGGGGCCAGCTGCAGGCCGATTCGCCACTCATGCTGTGCAGTTGCAAAGGGAGATCAGCTTGCTCAAAGATAGCTGCACAACCACTGCTGATCGTCTTCGTAAGCAAGCCCAACTTGCACGTGCGGAGGCGGCACAGATGCCCAGCTAAGCCCGAGGCTATCCGTTGCGCTCGTAGCAGCTGGTCTTACCGACGATCAAAATGTTCGGCTTCTGGCTATTGCGCACAGTGATCAAAAACGTGATCCCGGTCGTCGGGTGTTGCAGCACGGCCATGCCTAGGTTCTCGTCGCGAAGATCCAGGTCATCCACAATCTTTTCGTAGCCTTGCAACCGTAGCCAGCTCGACATCAGAGCCGCTGCGCTACCCGGCGAGTGTACATACGGTGGCCCTTTGAGATCACCTTGGGCTCGGAAGAATCGCTGAACTTGACCCTTTAAGCAACCGGCTTCGCTATCCTGGCTGGCCTTTTCGGTCGTGGTTGCCGACCCCGTAGTGGTTAACGACTGAGAGGCGACTAGTTTGTCGCCGACCGTGATGAGTTGTTTCGAGGCCTCGTCCATCGAGGGCTTCTCGGCGTTCCCTGTGCAACCAGCCACAACCGCGAGAGAGACGAGCACCGCGGCAACGACAGGCAGTCGGCGATCATTTGGGCACACGCCCTGGACACTACCTAAGCCTCACGCCCTCGTACACCTTGTATGCCTGCTACGTACTAAAACGCCTATTTGGCTGCGATCCTGGAGGGCGGCCAAGCTGGTATGGATGCGCATCACGCATGATGTCGATTGCTTCTACGGCTGACGTCGATCGCTGAAAACTGACCCTCTACGGACGCCTATGCCACCGCATAGATGTCGGCATGGTCGTGCGAGGCAGAGGAGGGACGATTCGCCGCGTCGTGAACGTAGGGCCGCCTGACGACTGCATGGTCGCCACCAAACTCCTATGATCGTTTGGCTGACCTCACCTCGTCCAGCCAGAGCCCGCGCCTGAAGCCGCCTCGCTTGATGCGCTTGTGATGTGCGGCCTCCTTGACCTCCTCGTCGGAGTATCCAAGCGTTTCAGTCAGGGCGCTCAGAACCTCGTAGATATCGGCGAGCTCCTCCAGACGATCATCCGGCCCGGCACGGCGCAGCTCTTCGGCCTCCTCGGCGAGCTTGGCCGTCAAGGCGGGGACCACCTCGGACTCGCCAAGCACACGCACCGTGGGAGTCTTGCCATCGGCCTCTATGATCTGTGGGATTTGATCACGGACCAGCTTGCCGTAGACGATGGTCTGTCCCTGATCCAAACTGTCGCCCCCTTGGCTGATACTGCTCCCATGGACTACCGCCGCGGTGTGGTCACCGGTGAAAGCGTATGGCGTGCCATCTTGTTGTACGGCGCGAACTCGGCCACCTACAAGTTCGCCTTCGGCGCGACCCTGCTGGAGGCCGCTGCCACCGGCCGTAACCATGTCACGCTCGAAGAACTGGCACCGCGGTACGCGGAACTCCTGTGTGAGGCCCTTCAGCGTCAACCCCGACAGGGAACCTCGGCTCGCAGTAAATTCCTGGACACCTGCCGCGCTTTCAACGCCGGCGAGCTCGACCGCGACATGTTGCACCGGCGAACGGTCCAGCTGGGCTTCAGTAACGTCGTCGACGCATTCCCCAAGCTGGGCGGTGACCAGGCACCACTGAGCTATTACGAGGATCAGCGCAGGAACTCCGCCGCTCCTGGCCTCGTGCTGCGCGACGAATTGCTTGAGCTCGCCGGATCGGTGCATGCCCAGGACCTCGATGCAGAAACCGCTGCCCGCTGGCGGCTGGTGGAGACGGCGTGGGCCACGGGCATATCCGATGGGGTCCTGGGCCCGTCGCTTGTCTATGACCCTGATCAGCAGGCCCTGGTGCTCCAGTCCAAGCAGCGTCGACGAAGCGTGACCGGGGTGGTCGCCGCCCTCAACGGATATCAGGATGGTCGCTGTGCCTACTGCAACGAGCTCATGACGCAGAACGTAGGCAGTGGACCCATCGTCGAGCATGTCCTGCCCTGGAAGCTGCTCACCCGCCTGTGGCGTGGCCCCGACGTCGATGCCATCTGGAATCTCGTTTTGGCCTGTTGGTCCTGCAACAACGCCAAAGGGGGCCGAGCTCCGCACGAGACATGGATGCCGTGGCTCGAACAGCGCAACAACGACCTCATCGAATCACGTCACCCGCTACGCGAAGTGCTCATGGCTCAGACCGGTGCAACTACGGCTGAGCGACATGACACCCTCAAGCTCGCATACCGAAGGGCAACAGAACTCCTCCCGACGGTCTGGACGCCACCGGTAGCTGGCCACCGCGCATAGAACCTGGCTGATGCGCACGTCACGATTCGCCCATCAGGCCTCGGTTTCCTGGGCGACCCCAGACAACTGGTACTTGTACCCGACGGGTGACAGCCGAGCTTGATCTAGTGACCATGGGTGAAAGATCGAGGCTTTGCCCCCGCTTGTAGTGATCTCACCGTGGTCGTCGCGACTTACGGTGATGTTGCTAAGCACGAACAGGGCCACGTGTGGGTATTCCTTGGCATGCTGGACTTCGTTCGACGTAAGGAGAATCTCCTGCGGATCGCCGGTCGTCCCCTTCACCTCGACATGCCAAGAGACGCCGTCGATCTCAACCACATAGTCGAAGCTCTCGGTGCGAGAGGTGTCCGTGACGTTGCCGAGCTTGCTGTAGTGGAGGAGAGCCTCGTTCATCGCGTGCGTCTCGACCGCTACCTTCACCTGCTGGTCGGTGGCGAAGCCTTGGCCTTTGCGGGACATCCGCGGGCGACCGGCGGCAGCGGCGACCTGACGTTCGGCCTCCTCAACGCCGCTCCGAGTGAGAATTGTTGGGGGCTGCTCTCCGACGAGTGCTTCCACGGCTTCCTTCACCTCAGGGAGCACATCGAGCACTGCGTTCGGGCATTTGGCGAGGTAGGTCTGCCAGGTCCGTAAGGAGTGCTGGTACTGGATCCACGGGAAGTAGAGCCGCTGTCCTGGAAACTCTGCCTGCAGGGCATCTCGGACTGCAAACAGGGCTAATCGGCGTTGCCGGAGTACCGCTAAGGGCAACGGTTCAGCCAGAGGGCGATAGTCCGCGAGCGCAACGACGAGGCCGGGGAGCCATTCGGGCTTGGCGCCGGCTTGTCTCGCGTAGGAGCCACGTGCGACCCACCAGATCGGCTCGTTGTACCGCTCACCTGTCGCGCGGCTGACGCCTACAACCTGCTCTGCGGCGCTGTCGTAGTGAATGACGAGGCTGTTGGCCTGGACCGCACTGACCAGCGTGTAGCCTGGCGTGCTCACGCCGCCCCGAGCAGCAATGGGCGCCTTGAGGTCGCTGCCGATGTCATCTCGTCGCGTGATTTCCATGAACAAGTTCTCATCGGACCGCTGTGACCACCAGTACGCGACCATGGTCCCCATCCTGCCGCATCTGGATCTTGGGCTCCATAGGTCCATACTGGGCTACCGAGCTCAGCCCTCCTGCAGCCCTGCCTTCTGTGCAGCCATGTGTGCTGTCTCCCCTTCCCGTCCTTGCGGCAGCTCCCTCTGCCTCCGCAATGAAGCCGAACGTTTCCCTGAGCTGGGGAAACGCAGCCAAGATCATCCCGTATATATCCCGTGATCAAGGTCCTACGGCTGCATACGGGTGCCCTCGGCTACCTATCCGGGGCCTGGAAAGCAAAAGACCTGCGGCAGAGAAACCGCAGGTCAGAAGGCAAAATGCCTGGTGGAGAAGCGTGCCCCCGGCAGGATTCGAACCTGCGGCACCCGCTTTAGGAGTCAGATGAGCGTGCAGGACGTTTGCCCAGGTCAAGAGGGCCTGACCACGGCTGCAGGGGGATCGCTGCGCACGTATTTGGCACACGTGGGTCGGACACCTCACCACTTCGGATAGCGGCTCTCCTGCGTCAACGGTCGAATGTGCGTCGCAGGGAGTGGGACATCCGCGCGCACAGCGCGCCTGCGGGACCATCCCCGCGTGCGCGGGGAGCACAAGACGATCACGTCCCTGGTGAAGTGGATCGAGGGATCATCCCCGCGTGCGCGGGGAGCACTTTCTGTGAGATGGCGGCGGGTGACCCCGCCGGGTGCTCCCCGCGTGCGCGGGGAGCACCCGGAGTACTCCAGGCCCTTTCCGACGTAGTAGGGACCATCCCCGCGTGCGCGGGGAGCACAGACGGACCGGGCGTGGTGGGGTCACGCACCGGGGACCATCCCCGCGTGCGCGGGGAGCACGAACGCCTCGGGCGTGAGGTCGAGCCACGTCTGGGACCATCCCCGCGTGCGCGGGGAGCACCTGTACGAGCGGGACGACTGCCGGGAGCGGCTGGGACCATCCCCGCGTGCGCGGGGAGCACGGGCTCAGAGTTGCCGGCCACCTTCCAGAAGAGGGACCATCCCCGGGGAGCACCTGCGCGTAGTGTGGCACAGCAGGTCAGAAGCGGGACCATCCCCGCGTGCGCGGGGAGCACAGGCCGGGGAAGCGACCGCCGGCGCGACCGAAGGGACCATCCTCGCGTGCGCGGGGAGCACGAAGCACGAATGACCTTGCGGCCGGTCGACCTGGGACCATCCCCGCGTGCGCGGGGAGCACGGCCTGCACCTCGGATGGGTGAGCCTGTCGGAGGGACCATCCCCGCGTGCGCGGGGAGCACTCCAGGGCTTCGTGCAGGTCGGCCTTGATCGCGGGACCATCCCCGCGTGCGCGGGGAGCACGCGTCGGCGCATGCCCGTTACCGCGCCGAGTGGGGACCATCCCCGCGTGCGCGGGGAGCACTCAGGCCCCAACAGCATCAACGTCCGGCTCGGGGGACCATCCCCGCGTGCGCGGGGAGCACGCGCCCAGGGAAGGCGAGGAGATCGCCGGCGCGGGACCATCCCCGCGTGCGCGGGGAGCACGCACACCCCGCTGTAGACGGTGACGTACGGCTGGGACCATCCCCGCGTGCGCGGGGAGCACGGGAGCCGTGGCCAGCCGATCAAGTCGAGCACGGGACCATCCCCGCGTGCGCGGGGAGCACGCCATCGAGATCAGTGCCATCGCGACCACACCGGGACCATCCCCGCGTGCGCGGGGAGCACCAGACCAACAGCATCGAGTTCGAGTGGCAGACGGGACCATCCCCGCGTGCGCGGGGAGCACCAGCTCACCACGACGGACGCCACGGAAGGCGGGGGACCATCCCCGCGTGCGCGGGGAGCACTGGAGGCCCTACCGGGCGGGGAGGTGAGTCCCGGGACCATCCCCGCGTGCGCGGGGAGCACCCCCGGGGGCATCTGCCCCCGGGGCCTCCGTAGGGACCATCCCCGCGTGCGCGGGGAGCACCTGCTGCCGGCTCACGAGCACTACGTGGAACCGGGACCATCCCCGCGTGCGCGGGGAGCACGCCGAGCCTGGCAAGTGCGACAAGATCGACTGGGGACCATCCCCGCGTGCGCGGGGAGCACGAGGTCGCCAACGACCAGGCGGCCGGGAACCTGGGACCATCCCCGCGTGCGCGGGGAGCACGCCGGGCGGCCAGCGCGCCGAGGTTCAGGCCTGGGACCATCCCCGCGTGCGCGGGGAGCACCGCTCTCGAACGGCCCGGAACGCTTCCGGACGGGGACCATCCCCGCGTGCGCGGGGAGCACTCTTCCTGACCTGCGGCGTTGTCGTCTATCAGGCTCGGAATTGAGCACTTCTTTAGAAGTGGACATATTGGACGTTTCGGTTGTCAAGTTGACGAGCGAGTCCGCTCAGGCTGCATCAATGTCGGCTCTGGAGCAACTCGGCCGGCCGTGGATGGACATGCGTCGGTATGCGCTCGGCAGGTTTGTTTCTCAAAAGGCGTGATCTCGCTGTGGTTATGCACTTAGATGTCTCTCATGCTCCTTGAGGGGGTACCTCCAGTCGAATTCCAGGACGGTTTGTCCGATGAGGCATGCGCTGTCTGGGCAAAGCACGATCGGGATACTGATGGGTGGTTGCCGTTATGGCGACACATGGCCGATAGCGGTGCGGTAGCCGGATTGTTGTGGGATCGCTGGCTGCCGCTGCAGGTTAAGCATGTGATCGCTCAGGATCTTCCGTCCGGTTTGGAGGACGGGCGCCGGTTGGCGGTTTGGCTGGCGACCACTCATGACATTGGTAAGGCCAGCCCTGCATTCGCCTGCCAGGTGGATCTTCTGGCGGACGCCATGCGCGTTATCGGGCTCGATATGCCCCCATACAAGGAGTTCCCTGACCGGAAGTTGGGCCCGCACGGCCTGGTGGGGCAGGCCCTCATTCAGGAGTGGCTGGTCGAGCGCTATGGCTGGTCGCGTTCGGAAACGCTGCAGGTCGGCATCGTTGCCGGCGGCCATCATGGGGTTCCGCCGACGGCTTCCCAGATCAAAGCCCTGCATGACCATCCAGAGCTGGTACGGACTTCAAGCTGCGCCGCGCTGTGGCAGAGCGTGCAGTGGGAACTCCTCGACCGTTGCGCCCAGGCGTGCGCGGTCAGCGACACGTTGGCCGACTGGAGGAAGATCCGGCTCGGTCAGCCCGCCCAGGCATTGCTGACGGGCCTGGTCATCGTGGCGGATTGGATCGCCAGCAACCCGGACTTGTTCCCCTACTTTCCCGACGCTGCGCATCTCAGCAACCACGACCGGATCGCATCGGCTTGGCATGGCCTGGACCTGCCGGAACCGTGGCAGGCGTCCGCGCTGACCGGCTCACCGGAGAACGTGTACGCGTCACGGTTTCAGCTGCCGCTCGGAAGCCGGGTCAGGCCTGTGCAGGAGCGGGCAGTGCAGGTGGCGCGTGGCATGTCCGCGCCTGGGCTGCTCATCATCGAAGCGCCGATGGGGGAAGGGAAGACCGAGGCGGCACTGGCCGTGGCGGAGATCTTCGCGGCCAGGTCGGGTGCCGGCGGCTGCTTCGTAGCCCTGCCTACCATGGCGACGAGCAATGCGATGTTCCCGCGGGTCCTGCAGTGGCTGAACCGCGTTCCAGACGTACGGCAGGATCCAGGCCGGCGTTCGGTGCTGCTGGCGCACTCGAAGGCAGCGCTCAATGACGACTACGCGACGTTGATGCAGGCTGGAAGGCGCGATGTGCGGGGCGTCGAGATGGACGGCGGCGCTGGGGAGTGGCGGCCTGGCCATGATCGAGCGGCGGCGTCGGCCGAGTTGGTGGCGCATCAATGGCTGCGCGGGCGCAAGAAGGGGATGCTGTCGTCGTTCGTGATTGGAACGATTGATCAGCTGCTTTTTATGGGCTTGAAGAGCCGTCATCTCGCGCTACGTCATCTGGCGCTGGCGGGCAAGGTCGTCGTCATCGACGAGGCGCACGCCTACGACACCTACATGAACTCCTACCTCGACCGGGTGCTGTCCTGGCTCGGCGCCTACCGCGTGCCCGTCGTGGTGCTGTCGGCCACACTGCCGGCAGGCCGTCGGCGGGAGTTGGTCGAAGCGTACGCGGGCAAGGCGACCGTCGGCGTTGATCTCGTGGCGGAGGCTCGCGGATACCCACTGCTCACGACGGTGGAGCCCGACGGCGAGGCGAAGTCGGAGGCAGTGGAGGCATCCGGCCGAGCCACTCGAATTCACTTGGAAAGAATTCAGGATGATCTGACGTCATTGGGCGATCGGCTTACCCATGAGCTGATGGGTGGAGGGTGCGCGCTGGTCGTCCGAAATACCGTGGATCGCGTACTGGAGACAGCCGCGTATTTGCGCGGCTTATTCGGCGACGAGAACGTCAGCGTTGCGCATGCCCGTTTCGTCGATATCGATAGGGCGGATAAAGACGACGATCTGTTGAAGCGGTTCGGTCCTCCCGAGAAGAGCCGTGGACATCGGCCTACCGGCCGGCACATCGTCGTGGCGAGTTCCGTGGCGGAGCAATCCCTGGACATCGACTTCGACCTGCTGGTCTCCGACCTCTGCCCGGTGGACTTGCTCCTGCAGCGAATGGGGCGGCTCCACCGGCATGTACGCGGCCAGGATCAGTCCGATCGTCCAGAAGCCTTGCGTACGGCGCGATGCCTGCTGACCGGGGCCGACTGGGACTCGGTACCTCCCAAGCCCGTGCGCGGTTCCACGCTGATCTACCGCGATCATGTGCTCTTGCGGTCGGCGGCCGTACTGGAGCCGTACTTGTCCAGGATGGGTGAGAGCGGGCACGTCGTGCGGCTCCCTGAGGACATCAGTCCGCTTGTCCAGGACGCTTACGGCTCTGGCGAGGTGGGGCCCTCGGAGTGGCAGGACGCGATGGCGAAGGCGGCGGTCGCCGAGCAACTGCACCAGGCCAGGCAGGAGGAGACGGCACAGGACTTCCAGATCAACCAGGTAGGCCGCGCCGGACGTGCGCTGCTCGGCTGGGTCGACGCCGGCGTGGGCGACGCGGACGACACCCGCCGCGGTCGCGCCCAGGTGCGCGACAGCCGAGAGACGCTGGAAGTACTGGTGCTCAAGCGCCGTGCCGATGGTGCCTGGGCCACCTTGCCCGACCTCTCCAGGAAGCGCGGCGGCCTGGACGTACCGACGGATGCGATTCCTCAGGCGCGCGTCGCCCGGATCGTCGCCGGTTGTGGGCTGCGCCTGCCGTATCAGTTCTCCTTCCCGGCAGTCTTGGACCGCGCCATCGACGAGCTGGAAGCGAACTACGTGCCAGCCTGGCAGGCCAAGGACAGCCCCTGGTTGGCGGGGGAACTCATCCTTCTCCTCGACGAAAACTGTCGGGCCCGGCTGGCAGGCTTCGACCTGCACTACACGTCCACCGATGGCCTGGAGGTGACTCGTGCCGAGTGAGTCGCGCGCGACATCGTTCGATCTGACCCGACAACCGTGGCTGCCGGTGCAGCGTTGTGAGGGCAGCGAGGGAGAGCTGTCGCTTCACGAGGTGTTCGCCCAGGCCGACGACCTGCGGCGGTTGGTGGGCGATGTGCCGACCCAGGAGTTCGCGCTGCTCCGCCTGCTGCTGGCGATCCTGCACGACGCCATCGAGGGGCCAGCGGATATCGACGACTGGCAGGAGTTGTGGCACGACGGCCTGCCGGTCGAACGCATCACTGACTATCTGGACCAGCATCGCGAACGGTTCGACCTGCTCCACCCTGAAGAGCCCTTCTACCAGATAGCGGGGCTGCACACGGCGAAGGGCGAAGTGAACGCCCTGGACCGCATCGTTGCCGACGTGCCGAACGGCCTGCCGTTCTTCACCATGCGCGGTCGTGGGGTGAACCGTCTCACCTTCGCGGAGGCCGCCCGCTGGCTGGTGCACGCACATGCCTTCGACACGTCGGGCATCAAGACCGGCGTGGTCGGTGACCCACGCGTCAAGGGCGGGCGGGCATACCCGCAGGGCGTGGCGTGGGCCGGGAACCTGGGCGGCGTCTTCGCCGAAGGGGAGACCCTGGGGCAGACGCTGCTGCTCAACCTGGTCGCATTCGACAGCGACAATCTCCGGGTCAATCCAGACCGGGATCGACCGGCCTGGCGGCGTCCGCAGGCCGCTCCCGGCGAGACCGATCAGCTGGAGTTGAGCCGTCGCCCTGATGGTGTGGGAGATCTGTACACGTGGCAGTCCCGTCGGGTGCGGCTGTTCCACGACGGCGAAGCGGTCACCGGGGTGATCCTCACCTATGGAGATCCACTTGCCTCGCACAACAAGCATCAGCGGGAACCCATGACCGCTTGGCGGCGTAGCCCGGCCCAGGAGAAGAAGCTGGGTAAGGCCACGGTGTATCTACCGCGTGAGCACGATGCCAGCCGCAGCTCCTGGCGCGGGCTGGGTGCTCTCGTCGCCGGCCGCGTGGCGGGCGCTCAGCAGCGCGGTGAGGATGCCTCCATCGTCCGCCCGCGGATTCTCGACTGGGTCGCCCGCCTGACGGTCGAGAGCGACCTCCCGGCCGACTATCTCATCAAGGCCCGCCTGATCGGGGCCCGCTACGGGACGCAGCAGTCCGTTATCGACGAGATCATCGACGACGGGGTCACGATGCCGGTGGTGCTGCTCCACACCCAAGACCAGCGTCTGGGGCAGGCGGCGATAGACGCTGTCTCCGACGCAGAGAGCGCTGTCACCGTCCTCGGTGATCTGGCCGGCGATCTCGCCAAAGCCGGTGGCGACGATCCGGAGGCCCCGAAGGGAATTGCACGTCACCAGGGGTTCGCCGCGCTGGATGGAGCGTTCCGAGAGTGGCTTGCTTCCATCTCGCCGGGTGCTGATTCCCGCGAGCGCAGGGCGGCGTGGCAGAGGCAGGCTTACGAGATCGTCAGCCGCCTGGGCAACGAACTGCTCCGGGCAGCGGGTGACTCCGCATGGGAAGGCCGGATCGCCAAGGCGGCGAACGGTCAAAGCCTCTGGTTGACCGCCTCGTACGCTGACCTGCTTTTCCGCATGCGGCTGCGCCAGGTCCTTTCCCTAGCGGTGCCCGCGGAACGAGAGCCACATCCTCCAGGCGCCGACGAACCCTCTCCTCCTGTGGAGGCCGCATCATGACCGCAACCTCACCTCAGGCGACGACCGCTCGGCAGCCGGTCGTCGACCTTGTAGGCGAAGTGGCTGCTACCCACATCAGCGCGCTGCAGAGGGGCTACCGAGCCGACCGTAGTAGTGCCGTCGCAGCGCTGGCACAGCTTCGCCGGGGTGCCGGCAAGCTCCCAGAGGAGGTGCCGGAGTTGTGGGGGATGGCCGGCACAGAGCTGCTCTACAGCGAACGTGATCTTCCGGAGAGAGATACTCTCAAGGCCGAGTTCGCGCTGTTCTCCGCCATCACCCTGTACGCGCTGCACCAGCAGTCCAAGTCCGGCCAGGACATGCACCGGCCTGGAGTAGAACTGGGCACGGCCGTGCGCCGGCTCATGCCCGGCGGAACGCTCGATGAGCCCATCCGCCGTCGATTCGTCCGCCTCGGCACTGCCACCACGCCGAAGGTGCTCACCGAACGGCTCCGGGAAGTCGTCATCCTCCTCCGTAACGCCTCGATTGGGCTCGACTACGGGATCCTCGCTCGACAGCTCTACCAGGCGCAAGACCCTGATGGCCTGCGTCACGTGCGGCAACGCTGGGGCCGCAGCTTCCACTCCTACCGTCCCGCCAGTCCGCGCACCGACGACGACGCGGCTGCTTCCCCCGACAAGGACACCTGATGATCCGGACCATCCTCGAAGTCCACGCGCTGCAGACCGTTCCGCCCAGTTGCTTGAACCGCGACGACACGGGCACGCCGAAGACCGCGACGTACGGTGGCGTGCGCCGCGCGCGAGTGTCCAGTCAGGCGTGGAAGCGGGCCACCCGCCGAGGCTTCCACGACCTCTTGGACCCGAGCGAGCTCGGCGTACGTACCAGGCGGGTGGCAGAGCTGCTCGCCGAACGCATTCGAAAGCTGGACGGCTCGATCGAGCAGGCCGATGCGTGGTCACTTGCGGCGGAGGCCATTCAGACCGCCACGGGCTCGAAGATCGACGTTCCGAAGAGGAGGGAGCAGGCCGCTCGCAATGAGAACGGCGGAGCCGCCCCCGAGTCCAAGTACCTCATGTTCTTGAGCGCTCATCAGCTCGACGGCCTCGCCGAAATCGCGGTCAAGGCCCACGGCTCGGGTGGCAAGGATTATTTCAAGGACAAGGCCGTCAAGGATCAGGCCAAGCGGATCGCGAACACGCGGCATTCCGTCGACATCGCCCTGTTCGGGCGCATGATCGCCGATGGGGCGGACATCAACGTGGACGCTGCCGCGCAGGTGGCGCACGCCATCAGCGTGCATCGCGTGGACAACGAGTCCGATTACTACACGGCGGTCGACGACTACAAAGAACGCGAGGACGACGACCTGGGCGCCGGCATGATCGGCACGGTCGAGTTCAACTCCGCCACTCTCTACCGCTATGCCGCGGTGGACGTGGACCTGCTGCGCCGCAACCTGGGGGCGGGCCTTCGGGACGACGAGCCGATTACCGAACCCGTGCGACGGGCGGTGGAGGCGTTCGTCCAGTGTTTCTTGACGTCTCTCCCGACCGGAAAGATCAACACTTTCGGCAACCACACCCTGCCCGATGCGGTCGTCGTCAAGCTGCGCGACTCCCGGCCCATCAATCTCGTCGCGGCGTTCGAAGAGCCCTGCAAAACCGATCCGGACGTGGGCGGCCACATGCGGCAGGCGGCCGATGCCCTTGTCTCCTACCTCACCGACGTCGAGAGCACGTACGGCATCGCCGACGGCGACTCCACCTGGGTTCTCCAGGTCGGCAGAAACACCGAAGCGCTCACCCAGCTCGGCACGAGCCTGCCGATGCCCGACCTCGTGGCCGCGGTGGGAGCGGAAGTAGTGCGGAGGCAGGACCAGGCATGAGCGTCCTGCTGATGCAGTTGGCAGGCCCTCTCCAATCGTGGGGTTCGACCTCGCGCTTCGCCCGAAGGTCAACGGAGGCGGCCCCGACCAAGAGCGGAGTGATCGGCCTGCTGGCTGCCGCCCTGGGACGTGAGCGTACGGAGAACCTCGGCGATCTGGCGAACCTGCGCTTCGGTGTCCGCGTGGATCAACCGGGCACCCTGCTGCGTGATTTCCATACGGCGCACCACTTCGTAAGCGGCGAGGCGGCCCCGGTGTCGGAACGGTTCTACCTGGCGGACGCGGTGTTCGTGGCCGGAGTCGAAGGCGACGTCGCGCTTGTCGACAGGCTCAAGCAGGCACTGCACGCGCCCGTTTTCCTACCGTACCTGGGACGGCGCTCTTGCCCGCCGTCCCGGCCGCTGTACCTGGCCGTCCACCGGGAGCTTTCGCTGCTGGAGGCGCTCGACAAAGAGCCGTGGCACGCCGCTTCCTGGTACCAGCGACGGCGTCGAGAAGAGCGTCGAGTCGAACTCGAGATCCTCATCGAGGCCGGCGCCAACGACGGATCGGTCGACAGCGTTCGGGATCAGCCGGTCAGCTTCGATCCTCTGCACCGTCAGTACCGCTTGCGCGGCGTGCACCGGCCGCCCAGGGCAAACGTCGCAAACCCTGCCGCTCGCCCCGCTCACGATCCGATCGCCGCTCTTGGGAGCGCATGATGTATCTGACTCGGTTCCGCTTCAACACGGCGCGGCTCGGTGCCCGGCGCCTGCTGTCGTCGCCGCAGCGGCTGCACGCAGCGATCATGTTCGCGTTCGCGGAGCCTCCTACTGAGCCGCGCGGCGGCCCGCGGGTTCTCTGGCGGATCGACCGCAACAGCCGTGCCGAGACCTATCTCTACATCGCCAGTCCGGCCGAGCCGGATCTCACCCATCTTGCGGAAGAAGCCGGATGGCCGCAGACCGGGCGATGGGAGACCCACGACTACGAGCCCTTGCTGTCCCGGCTGACCAAGGGAGACGTGTGGTCGTTCCGTCTGACGGCCAACCCCGTCCACAGCATCCGCCGGAAGGCTGACGAACCCACCAAGGTCACGGCGCATGTCAGTCGTCGTCACCAGATCGACTGGCTTCTCCAGCGTCAGGACAAAGCCGGCTTCGTGGTTCTCGAAAAGCCGGCCGAGCAACGTCTGCACGATGAGCTCGACCAGCATGAAGTGGTGGTACGCGACCGTCGCCAACTCGATTTCACCAAGGCCGGCCAGCGGCATTCCGTCACCCTTGTCACCGTTACGTTCGACGGGCGGCTGCAGGTGACCGACCCCGACGCCATGCGTCATACCCTCACCGCGGGGCTGGGGAAGGCGAAGGCGTACGGGTGCGGTCTGATGACCCTCGCCCAGGGGTGAGTAATGTCCACTGTCGGCCGCCGTGGGCAATCCTCACCGCGAGAACTCACTCGCATGGGAGACCGGATTTCCTTCATTTACCTGGAACGCTGTGTCGTGCACCGGGAAGACAATGCCGTCACAGCCGAGGATGCCCAAGGCACCACCCACATCCCCGCCGCGACGATTGGGACCTTGCTCCTCGGACCCGGTACGCGGGTCACTCACCAGGCGATGAGCCTGCTGGGTGACAGCGGGGCGGGGGTGGTGTGGGT
>NZ_POUD01000103.1 GCF_003236395.1 Nonomuraea aridisoli
GCGACCGCGTTTGCCGGGGGTGTCGGCCGGTGGGGGCGTCAGCGGGTGGTCAGGTTGCGGAGGGCCTCCAGGAGGCGGTCCACGTGGGCGTCGGTGGTGCCGATGCCGATGGAGGCGCGTACGGCGGAGGCCGTGTCGTCGTCGCAGCCGCCGTCGCTCTTGCCCAGGAGGTGCTGGAGGAAGGGGTGGGCGCAGAACTTGCCGTCGCGGACGCCGATGCCGTACTCGCTGGACAGGATCTCGGCGACCTCGCGGGCCGTGTATCCGGAGACGGTGAACGAGACGATCCCCACCCGTGGGTGGTCGTCACCCCAGAGGGACAACTCGTGCACGCCCTCGATCGCGGCGAGGCCCGACCGCAGGCGGGCGATCAGTCGTTCTTCCTCGTGGACGAGAGCGGTCCAGCCGGTGGCGGTCAGGGCGTCGCAGGCGGCGGCGAGGGCGATGGCGCCCAGGACGTTCGGGGTGCCGGCCTCGTGGCGGGGCTCCGGGTCGTCGTGCCACTCGGTGGTGTCGCCCACCGAGCGCACCGCGCCACCGCCCTTCAGGTACGGCTCCCCGTCGGTCAGCCAGTCGCGCCGGCCGATGAGTACGCCGGCGCCGAACGGGGCGTACAGCTTGTGTCCGGAGAAGGCCACGTAGTCGAGGTCGAGCGCGGTCAGGTTGAGCCGCCGGTGGGGCACGTACTGGGCGGCGTCCACGAGGATGCGGGCGCCGTGGCGGTGCGCGATGTGCGCCAGGGCGGCGATGGGCCACAGCTCGCCGGTGACGTTGGAGGCCGCGGTGACGACGAGCAGCTTCGGGCCGTCGATGGCGGCCAGCGCCTGGTCGGCCGCGCGTACGGCCTCGCCGGGGAACGCGGGTGGCGCCAGGCGTACGGACTTCTTCCAGGGGAGGAGGGAGGCGTGGTGCTCGGTGTCGAAGACCACGGTGGTGGTGCCTTCGGGCAGGCAGCCGGCCAGCAGGTTCGTGGCGTCGGTGGTGTTGCGGGTGAAGATGACGGCGTCGTCGGGGCGGGCTCCGGCGAAGGCCCGTACGGTGTGGCGGGCCTGCTCGTAGCGGGCGGTGGTGAGCTGCGAGGCGTAGCCGGCGCCGCGGTGGACGCTGGAGTAGGCCGGGAGCGCGGCGGTGACGGCGGCGCTGACCGGCTCCAGACAGGGGGCGCTGGCGGCGTAGTCGAGGTTGGCGTACCCGACGAGCCTGCCGCCCTTCACCGGCACCTGGAGGTCGGCGCCGAGCACCGCGGGGATGGGACGCTCCGCCTCGCCGCCCCCGGCCGGCGACGCGCCTGTCACCGACGCGCCGGCCGGCGACCGGCCGGCCTGGGAGGAGCCGGTCTGCGACAGGCCGGTCTGCGGTGAGCGATGAGGCCGCGACCGGCCCGCCTTCGACGAGCCGGTCTGCGACGAGCCGGCCTTGGACGAGCCGGTCTGCGAGGAGGCGGTCTGCGACAGCGGGGGCTGCGACGGAGCGGCCTGTGACCGGTCGGTGTGCGACGAGTCGGGCTGCGGCGAGGCGGCATTCGAAGGGGTCGGCTGGGAGGGGACGGAGTTGAAGATCGTCAGGGTCGGCACGGCATACCTCCTACAAGGGTCGTCGGACCCCTGGGAGCAGCCACGGAGCCCGCGCTTGCCCGCCACACCCCGTGGCGGACCAGGTCTTCACCCGGGGCACCCCGCCGCGGACGCGAGGGTTGCCGGCCAGCTAGCCGGGGCTTGTCGCTGGCACTCATGACCTACGCCGGGGACTATACCAAGGACGAACCGCTCATCACACCGCCCCCCGTCTGACATCTCGCCGGAGAATCGTCGCGTCCGGCGTCTCGCCAGGGACTGGACATCTCCCCGAAGATCGCCCCTGCCCGGCACCTCGTCCGGAATCGCAAGCGTGCGAACTTATGCCGCGCCCGGCTCGTTGCTACCGGAAACCGTCAGCTACTAGTCAATGGAGGTGCGCCGATGTTGGATTGGGTGACCGACCCGCAGATCTGGATCGGCTTCTTCACCCTCGTCGCCCTGGAGATCGTGCTGGGGATCGACAACATCATCTTCATCTCCATCCTCGCGGGGAAACTGCCGCCCGCACAACGGGACCGGGCGCGCGTGCTGGGCCTGGCGGCCGCGCTGATCAGCAGGTTGCTCCTGCTGCTCGGCCTGTCGTGGGTGGTCCAGTTAACAGAGCCGCTCTTCTCCGTCATGGGTCACGAAATTTCCGGACGTGATCTGATCCTGCTGCTCGGCGGCCTCTTCCTGCTGGCCAAGAGCGTCACCGAGATCAGCCACACCATGGACGTCTCCCACGGCGACGACGGCAAGAAGCCCGCCGCCGCCTCGTTCACCTCGGTGATCGTGCAGATCATGCTGCTGGACATCGTCTTCTCGCTCGACTCGGTCATCACCGCCGTCGGCATGGTGGAGGAGATCGGCGTCATGATCGCGGCCGTGGTGGTCTCCGTGCTGGTGATGCTCTTCGCCTCCGGCCCGATCAGCCGGTTCGTCGACCAGCACCCGAGCATCAAGATGCTGGCGCTGGCGTTCCTGGTGCTCATCGGCGTCGTGCTCGTCGCCGAGGGGCTCGAGCAGCACATCCCCAAGGGCTACATCTACTTCGCGATGGCGTTCTCGGTCATCGTGGAGCTGCTCAACATCCGGATGCGCAGCAGGCAGCGCAAGAAGGTCGCGACCTCGGCGGAGGGGGAGACCGCTTCTAAGATGCAATAGTGGGCTTTGATCCTTGGAATCCGGATTTCGTGGCGTACCCGTACCGCGTCTATGACGAGTTGCGGCGTGAGGCGCCCGTCAGCTACTTCGAGCCGACGGGCCAGTGGCTCGTCGCGCGGCACGCCGACGTCAACGCGCTGCTGCGCGACCGCCGCCTCGGCCGGTCGTACCTGCACGTGGCCACGCACGAGGAGTTCGGCCGGCCACCGGAGCCGGAGTTCCAGGAGCCGTTCTGGCGGGTGATCAGGGCGGGCATGCTCGACGTCGAGCCGCCGGTGCACACCAGGCTGCGCCGGCTGGTCTCGAAGGCGTTCACCCCGCGCATGGTCGAGTCACTGCGTCCCCAGGTCCGGGCCATCGCCCGGAGCCTGGTGGACGCGTACGTGGACAAGGGCGGCGGCGACCTGATCGCCGAGGTCGCCGAGCCGCTCCCGGTGACGGTCATCGCCGAGATGCTCGGCATCCCCGAGGCCGACCGCCACCTGCTCCGCCCCTGGTCGGCCGACATCTGCGGCATGTACGAGCTCAACCCGACCCCACAGGCCCAGCACACGGCGGTACGCGCGGCGACGGAGTTCTCCGACTACCTCAAGTCCCTGGCCGCCGACCGCCGCCGCAAGCCGGGCGACGACCTCGTCAGCGCGCTCACCCAGATCGACGAGCTGACCGAGGACGAGCTGGTCGGCACCTGCGTGCTGCTGCTCAACGCCGGCCACGAGGCCACCGTGAACGTCACCGGCAACGGCTGGTGGGCGCTGTTCAGGAACCCCGCCGAGCTGGCCCGGCTGCGCGAGGACCGCTCGCTGCTGCCCACGGCGATCGAGGAGCTGATGCGCTGGGACACGCCGCTGCAGATGTTCGAGCGCTGGGTGCTGGAGGACATCGAGGTGCACGGCGTGCGCATCCCGCGCGGCACGGAGGTGGCGCTGCTGTTCGGCTCGGCCAACCGCGACCCGGCGGTCTTCCCCGACCCCGACCGGCTCGACGTGGGCCGGGCGGACAACCCGCACATCTCGTTCGGCGCGGGCATCCACTTCTGCCTGGGGGCGCCGCTGGCCCGCATCGAGCTCATGGAGTCGTTCGGCGCGCTGCTGGACCGGGCCGCCACGCTGGAGCTGCGCGCGGAGCCGGAGTGGAAGCCCGGCTACGTCATCCGCGGTCTGCGGGCGCTGGAGCTCAGCGCGACTGGCTGAGCCAGCCGAAGCCGCCGAGCCCGGCCGGGTCGATCAGCTCGGCCTCCTCCGACGCCCTGGCCAGGGCCCTGAGGTAGCCGCTCGGGTCGGTACGGGCCAGCTCGAGCGGCGGGCGGGCGCCGGTGACGCCGAGCGCCCGCAGCTCCTCGCGCTGTGTGGACAACGTTGTGGATATCGCACCGGCCCGCCGCCCGGCCTCGGCGCACGCGTCGAGCGCGACGTGGGCGGTGATGTCGCAGCTCCCGTCGGGTACGGGCGGGACCACCGCGCCGTCGCGGTAACCGGTCAGCGTGCCGTGGGGAGGACGGTTGTCCACAGGGTGTGCATAATCGACGGCCACCGCCCTGCCCCTGGTGAGGCGGGCGACGACCGAGGCCCACGCCTCGTCGCGGGGGCGGCCGATCTCGGCCCGCGCCCCCACGCAGGGCAGCGGCCACCACCGTTCGAGCCAGGCGAGGTCGGCCCGGCGCAACGGGCCGTCGACCCGCTCCTCGCCCGTGCGTACGTCGACCATGACCAGCCGCGGCCCGTCGGGGGTCTGCTCCACGACGTCGAGCGGCACGTTGTCGAGCCACTCGTTGGCGACGGCCAGCCCGGTGATCTTCGCGGGCAGGCTCCTCGACCACCGGACCCGCTCCGGCAGGCCGGGCGGGCGCGGCGACAGGTCGACGGCGGTGACGCGGAGCCGGTCGCGCAGCGCGGGCCCGGCGGCGGCCAGCACCTGGGTGACCAGCACGCCCTCGCCCGCGCCGACGTCGACCAGGTCGAGCTCGGCGGGGTGACCGAGCTCGGCGTCCACTTCCGACAGCAGCCTCAGGACGGCCTCGGCGAAGACCGCCGACGCGCTGACCGAGGTGCGGAAGTGGCCTGACGGGCGTTCGCGGAGGTAGAAGCCATTCTCGCCGTACAGCGCGCGTTCCGTCGCGGCGCGCCAGGTGAGCCACATGCCCAGGACTATCTCATGACTCGCCAGTAGCACGCAGAGTAATTTCATGACTACTCAACGTGGCTCACTTGCGCTAGCCTTTACTTGTTGTCACTGAGTGAATACGCTCCGCTGTTTACCCAGATGGCGGGCGGCTTCGCTCGAGCAAGCACCCCCGCGGCCACGGCCGCGCAACCGAAAGGAGCCCCTCGTGCTGAAGAAGGTCCTGGTCCTCACCGGAGCCGTCGCCGCGATGACGCTGGTCGCCCCCGCCGCGCACGCCGACATCACCAGCGGCAAGGGCGGCATCATCTCCGGCAACCAAGTCCGCGTCCCGATCAACGCTCCGATCAACGTCTGCGGCAACGGTGTCGCGGTCTTCGGCGTGGCCGTCGCCGGCTGCAAGGGCGGCGCGGGGGTCCACGGGTACAAGCGCCACTGGTAGCAGGAAGAGCCCGGGCCGGCGCAGGCCGGTCCGGGCTCCCCTCCCGGCTGGTCAGTCGGCGGATGGCCAGCCGGCGCACCTCCAAGAGGTCACATCCGATGCGGGCGTCGGGTCCCAAACGGACTCGGCGCCCGCCGCCATGCGATGAACCCCTCTCCTCATCTCTTCCGACAGGGGGTGCACCATTTGTATGCCCTTGTCGCTTTTGTCGATAACTCAACCCGCAGCAAAGCCCCAGTCACGGTGGCATGCCCCCTCGCCGAGGGCCACATGGCGTGGCTTACCGTGGGCAACACAAGAGGCCGTTACGCATGGCGATGCCATCGGGTCGACAGGGGTGAGACGTCATGGACGCAGGTGATCGGCCGGCACGGCTGACTGTCGGCGTGCTGGGGGCGGGCAAGGTGGGATCGGCCCTGGGAGCGGCGCTCGCGCAGGCGGGCCACCGGGTGGTGGCCGCGAGCGGCGTGTCCGATGACTCCCAGCGGTGGATGGCCGAACGGCTCGGGGTCGCGCCGTCCCCGCCCGACAAGGTGGTGGCCGCGGCTCAGCTGGTGCTGCTGACCGTGCCCGACGACGTGCTTCCTTCGCTGGTCAGCGGGCTGGCCGCCACCGGGGCCGACCTCCGGGGCAAGATGCTGGTGCACACGAGCGGGGCTCACGGGCTGTCGGTGCTCGATCCGGCGGCGGCCGCGGGGGCGGTGCCGTTCGCGCTGCACCCGGTGATGACGTTCACGGGCCGCGACGACGACCTCAACAAGCTGACCGGCATCTCCTACGGCGTGACCGCGCCCGAGGCCGTGCGCCCGGTTGCAGAGGCACTCGTGATCGAGATGGGCGGTGAGCCGGTCTGGATCGCCGACGCCGACCGCCCGCTCTACCACGCGGCCCTGGCCGGGGCGGCCAACCACATGGTCACGCTCATCGCCGAGTCGTCCGACCTGCTGCGGCGCATCGGCGTCGAGCATCCCGGCCGCATGCTCGGCCCGCTGCTCGGGGCCGCGCTCGACAACGTGCTGCGGCTCGGCATCACGGGGCTGACCGGCCCGGTCGTCCGCGGCGACGCCGGCACGGTGCGCAAACACGTCGACGCGCTGATCCTGGCGGCGCCCGAGGCGGCCGACGCCTACGTCGCGCTGGCCAGGCTCACGGCCGACCGCGCGCTGGCCGCCGGGCTGCTCAAACCGGAGGAGGCGGAGCGGCTGCTCGACGCGCTGGGGGGCAATATATGGACCTGACCGTCGCGTGAAAGGGCAACCATGGATCTGATCGTCGCCAGGAACCGGGCAGACCTGCTCGCGGCCCGCCGCGAGGGAACGGTGGCCCTGGTGCCGACCATGGGGGCGCTGCACGAGGGACACCGTTCGCTGATCAGGCAGGCTCGGGTGCGCTCGGATCAGGTCGTGGTCAGCATTTTCGTCAATCCCCTCCAATTCGGGCCTAGCGAGGATTTTTCACGCTATCCCCGTACGTTCGATGATGATCTGGACGTGTGCCGGGACGAGGGCGTCGACGTGGTGTTCCATCCGGGCGTCGACGACATGTATCCGCCCGGCCGGCAGGTGAGCGTGTCCGCCGGCGAGATGGGCCGGGTCGTCGAGGGGGCGTCCCGGCCGGGCCATTTCGACGGCGTGCTGACGGTGGTCCTCAAGCTGTTCAACCTCGTCCGGCCCGACCTCGCGGTCTTCGGCCAGAAGGACGCCCAGCAGCTCGCCCTCATCCGCCGCATGGTCGCCGACCTCGACGTGCCGGTCGAGATCCTGGGCGCCCCGACCGTGCGCGAGTCCGACGGCCTGGCGCTGTCCAGCCGCAACCGCTACCTGTCCGACGACGACAGGAAGGTCGCGCTGGGGCTCTCGCGGGCCTTGCGCGCCGGCGCGGCCCAGCTGACCCCCGACAAGATCCGTACGGCCGCGCACGAGGTCCTCGCCCAGGCCGGCCCGCGGCTGGAGCTGGACTATCTGGCGCTGGTCGATCCGGCCACGTTCACGGACGTGAGCGAGTCGTACCACGGCATGGCCGTGCTCGCGGTGGCGGCCAGGGTGGGCTCCACGCGGCTGATCGACAACGTCACCGTCACCTTGAACCCCTCCTGATCGACCGGACCCCGGGGCATGCGCACGCCGCGCCTGGCGTTATCGTCATGTTGACGAAATCGCCTCAGACGAGGAGACCCCCAATGAGTGCACCGGCAATTCCCCTGCGGCTGACCGCTCCCGCCCCCGGCTGGACCGTCGAGGCGGACCTGGTCGTCGTGGGCTCGGGCATCGCGGGCCTGACCGTGGCCCTGCGGTACGCCGAGCTGGACCCGGCGGCCAAGGTCCTGGTCGTGACCAAGGACGTGCTGTCGTCCGGCTCCACCCGCTGGGCCCAGGGCGGCATCGCGGCGGTGCTCGACCCGCGCGACACGCCGGAGGAGCACCTGAACGACACGCTGCTCGCCGGGGTCGGGCTGTGTGACGTACGGGCCGTGCGCACGCTGGTGACCGAGGGGCCGGGGGCGCTGCGCAGGCTCATGGCCCGCGGCGCCCGCTTCGACCGCACGGCCGACGGGGAGCTCCAGCTCACGCGGGAGGGCGGGCACCGGCGGCGCCGGATCGTGCACGCCGGCGGCGACGCCACCGGCGCGGAGGTGCAGCGCGCGCTCGCCGAGGCCGTACGCGCCGCCTCCGTCGAGGTGATCGAGCACGCCCTGGTGCTCGACCTGCTGAAGGACGCCCGCGGCCGGGCCAGGGGCGTGACCCTGCACGTCATGGGCGAGGGCGCGCGCGACGGCGTGGGCGCGGTGCACGCCAGGGCGGTGGTGCTGGCCACCGGCGGCATGGGCCAGGTGTACGCGGCGACCACCAACCCCGCGGTCTCCACCGGCGACGGCGTGGCGCTCGCGCTGCGGGCCGGGGCGGTGGTGCGCGACCTGGAGTTCGTGCAGTTCCACCCGACCGTGCTCTGGCTCGGCGAGGGCTCGACCGGCCAGCAGCCGCTGATCTCGGAGGCGGTCAGGGGCGAGGGGGCGTTCCTGGTCGACCATGAGGGCGAGCGGTTCATGGCGGGCGCGCACGAGCTGGCCGACCTGGCGCCGCGCGACGTCGTGGCCAAGGCGATCATGCGCAGGATGCGGGAGGCCGGCCGCGACCACATGTTCCTCGACGGCCGCCACTTCGGCCGCGACAAGTGGAAGTCGCGCTTCCCGACGATCTACGCGGTCTGCCGGGAGCACGGCGTGGACCCCGCCACCGACCTCATCCCGGTGGCGCCGGCGGCCCACTACGCCAGCGGCGGCGTCCGTACGGACCTGCGGGGCCGTACCTCCATCGAGGGGCTGTACGCGTGCGGCGAGGTCGCCTGCACGGGCGTGCACGGCGCCAACCGGCTGGCCTCCAACTCCCTGCTGGAAGGGCTCGTCTTCGCCGAGCGCATCGCCGAGGACATCCACGCCGTACGCCCCGAGCCCGGCGACCCGGTCCCGGGCGAGGCCGCTTCCGGGCTGGTGGACCCGCGCGCCAGGTCGCGCGTCCAGGCTCACATGAGCACGGGGGCGGGCGTGCTGCGCAGCCGCGAGTCGCTGGTCGCCACCGCCAGGGCGCTGCGCGACGCCCGCTGGACGCCGGTCGAGGTGCCGCCGTGCACCGAGTCGTGGGAGACGACGAACCTGCTCACCGTCGCCACCGTGCTGACCGGCGCGGCGGCGGCCAGGCTGGAGACCCGCGGCTCCCACTGGCGCGAGGACCACGAGAGCCGCGACGACAACGAATGGCTGGGCCACCTGGACGTGACCCTGAGCGAGGAGGGGCTGGGCATGACGTACACACCGCATGGGGACACGATGCCGTCACGGCTGGCGCAGGAGCTGACCTCGGCCGGGCTCGACCCGGCCGAGGTGGACGCGCTGATCGACCGCGCGCTGGCCGAGGACCTCCAGGAGGAGGGCGACGTGACGAGCCTGGCCACCATCCCGGCCGGGCAGCGCGCCGCCGCCGACGTGGTGGCCCGCAAGGACGGCGTGGTCGCCGGGCTGGCGGTGGCCGAGGCGGTGTTCGTCCGGCTGGGCGCCGCGCGCGCCGAGCGCCGCGCCAAGGACGGCGAGCGCGTACGGGCCGGCGACGTGCTCATGACCGTCGAAGGCCCGGTGCGCGCCCTGCTGACCGCCGAGCGTACGGCGCTCAACCTGCTCACCCACCTGTCCGGGGTGGCGACGCTGACGGCCAGGTGGGTCGAGGCGATCAGCGGCACGGCCGCCCGCGTCCGCGACAGCCGCAAGACCCTGCCCGGCCTGCGTGCGCTGGAGAAGTACGCCGTACGCTGCGGCGGCGGCGTCAACCACCGCATGTCGTTGTCCGACGCCGCCCTGATCAAGGACAACCACGTGGTGGCCGCGGGCGGCGTGGCCGAGGCGTTCCGTCTGGTCAGGGAGCGCTACCCGGATCTGCCGATCGAGGTGGAGATCGACCGGCTCGACCAGCTCGAACCGGTGCTCGACGAGGGCGCCGAGCTGGTGCTGCTGGACAACTTCACGGTCGAGGACACAACCAGAGCGGTGAATCTCGTGAGAACCCGAGCGGAAAACAGGGTTGCACTTGAGGCAAGTGGGGGATTGACCTTGGAATCGGCCCGTGAAGTGGCGGAAACTGGCGTCGACTACCTTGCGGTGGGAGCGCTGACGCATTCAGCGGCGGCCCTCGACATCGCTCTGGATCTGCGGGGGTAATGGATGCTGCTCACGATCGATGTCGGCAACACGCACACCGTGCTGGGGCTCTTCGAGGGTGAGGAGGTCATCGAGCACTGGCGGCTGGCGACCGACGCCCGCCGCACCGCCGACGAGATCGCGGTCGTGCTGCAGGGTCTGCTGACACAGTCCCCCCTGCTCAAGGGCGCCGACGTCGACGGCATCGCGATCTGCTCCACCGTGCCGAGCGTGCTCAACGAGATGCGGGAGATGTGCCGCCGTTACTACGGCGACGTGCAGGCGGTGATCGTGGAGCCGGGCGTCCGCACCGGGGTGCCCGTACGCATGGACAACCCCAAAGAGGTCGGCAGCGACCGCATCGTGAACGCCTTGGCCGCCATCGACCAGTACGGCGGCCCCTGCGTCATCGTCGACTTCGGCACCGCGACCTCGTTCGACGCGGTGTCGGCCAAGGGCGAATACGTCGGCGCGGTCACCGCGCCCGGCATCGAGATCTCCGTGGACGCCCTCGCCGCCGCGGGGGCGCAGCTGCACAAGGTCGAGCTGGTCAGGCCCCGCTCGGTGATCGCCAAGAACACCGTCGAGGCGCTGCAGGCCGGCATCATCTACGGCTTCGCGGGGCAGGTCGACGGCATCGTCGAGCGCATGGCCGCCGAGCTCGCCGACGACCCCGACGAGGTGACCGTGGTCGCGACCGGCGGCCACGCGGGGCTCGTCGTGGGCGAGTCGCGTTCGATCGACGTGCACGAGCCGTGGTTGACGCTCATCGGGCTGCGGCTGATCTACCACCGCAACACCGCCTGACGCCGAACGACGAGAGCGGCCTCCCTCGGTGCGAGGGAGGCCGCTCTTCTCTTCACGTGAGGTCATCGGGTGCTCAGGTACTCCCAGCTCCCGCAGTTCGTCGGGAACCCGCCGTGCGGCCGCACCTGGCAGACCCGCACCCGCAGCGTGCGGACGTCGTCCTCGCGGAAGGAGATCCGCTTGGAGCCGGGGAAGCCGCAGTACCGGTCGGTGTAGACGGTGTTCCAGTGGCGGCGGAAGTCACCGGCCTGGAACGTGACGTAGGCGCACTTGCCGCCGTCCTCGTACGAGCGGCGGTCGAGGTCCTGGAGGCGGCCGGTGACGACGACCTCGTTGGAGCGGCCGCGGCGGTCCCAGTCGACGAACATCCGGCCCTCGGCCTTGGCCAGGAAGCGCTGGGCGTACACGGGGCCGAAGGACTCGGAGCGGTCGTACGACGCGGCGCTGGCGGCCGTCGGGAGCGAGAGGGCCACGGCGGTGGTGGCGGCGACGGCGATGAGCCCGGTCGCGATCTTCTTGTACATCTTCTCTCCCCGAGCTCCCCATGCGGGCCGGCTCCCTGCCGGCTCCCCCCTGAGCTCGTGGGATATTGGTACGCGAGGTCTCTTGCAGCGACCCTGCACGCGTCATGCAGGGATCATGCAGCTAACCGACGAGTCCTTGCAGTTCGCCATATCCCCTACCCTTTGATGTTGTGAGCGACGAACTTCCCGAGCAGATGCGCATCCGGAGGGAGAAGCTCGACCGCCTTCGCCACGAGGGCGTCGACCCTTACCCGGTGACCTTCCCACGCACGGCGACCAACGCCGAGGTCAGGGAGAAATACCAGGGCCTGGAGCCCGACTTCGCCACCGGGGACACGGTCGGCGTCGCGGGGCGCGTCATGCTCAACCGCGTGAGCGGCAAGCTCTGCTTCGCCACGCTCCGCGACGGCAGCGGCGACCTGCAGGTCATGATCTCGCTCGACAAGGTGGGCGAGGAGTCGCTGGCCTCCTGGAAGCGCGACGTCGACCTGGGCGACCACGTGGGCGTCACCGGCGAGGTCATCACCTCGCGCCGCGGCGAGCTGTCCATCCTGGCCGACAGCTGGCAGATCACCGCCAAGTGTCTGCGCCCGCTGCCGGAGAAGCACATCGGGCTCACCGACCCCGAGGCGCGGGTGCGCCAGCGCTACGTCGACCTCATCGTCAACGACGAGTCGAGGAAGATGGCCCGGCTGCGCAGCGACACCGTGCGCGCCGTACGCGACTTCTGGCACGAAGAGGGCTACCTCGAGGTCGAGACGCCGATGTTGCAGCCGATCCACGGCGGCGCGTCGGCCCGGCCGTTCAGGACCCACATCAACGCCTACGACATGGAGCTCTACCTCCGCATCGCGATCGAGCTCTACCTCAAGCGGCTCGTGGTGGGCGGCATCGAGAAGGTCTTCGAGATCAACCGGAACTTCCGCAACGAAGGCGCCGACTCGACGCACAACCCCGAGTTCACCATGGTCGAGGCGTACGGCACCTACCTCGACTACAACGACATGGCCGACCTGACCCAGCGGATGTACCAGAAGGCCGTCGTGGCGGCCCTGGGCACCACGGTCGTCGTCCACGACGGCGTCGAGGTCGACCTCGGCCTCCCCGAGTGGCCGCGCGTCACGCTCTACGGCGCGGTGTCGCAGGCCGTCGGCGAGGAGATCACCACCTCCACCACGCTGGAGGAGCTGCGCAAGATCGCCGACCACCGCGAGATCCACTGGGACCCGAAGTGGGGCTCGGGCAAGCTCGTGCAGGAGCTGTTCGAGGCGCTGGTCGAGCACACACTCGTGCAGCCCACGTTCGTCATGGACTACCCGCTGGAGACCTCGCCGCTGACCCGCCAGCACCGCGACAACCCGCTGCTCACCGAGAAGTGGGACCTCATCGGCTTCGGCACCGAGCTCGGCACCGCCTACTCCGAGCTGGTCGACCCGATCGAGCAGCGCCGCCGCCTGACCGAGCAGTCGCTGCTGGCCGCGGGCGGCGACCTGGAGGCCATGCAGCTCGACGAGGACTTCCTCCAGGCCCTCGAGTACGCGATGCCCCCGACGGGTGGCATGGGCGCCGGCATCGACCGGATGATCATGGCGTTCACCGGCAAGAACATCCGCGAGACCATCCTCTTCCCGCTGGTCAGGCCGACCCACTGACGAGGCGCCCGGCCCGAGGCGGCCGAGCCGCCTCGGCTAACGCCTGAGCCGTACGGGCAGTGCGGCCAGGCCGCGCAGCACCAGATTCCCCTTGTACGGCGGCTCCGGGTCGGCCACCTCCAGCTCCGGCGCCGCCGTCGCGAGGGCCGACAGCGCGATCTCGCCCTCCATGCGGGCCAGCGTCGCGCCCAGGCAGAAGTGGATGCCGAGCCCGAAGGCCAGGTGGCGGCCCGGGTCGCGGGTCACGTCGAAGCGGTCCGGGTCGGGGAAGACCGCCGGGTCGCGGTTGGCCGCGCCGATCAGCGCCATCACCCGCGTGCCCGCGGGCACCGGCACACCGCCCAGCTCCACGTCCCGCAGCGCCTGGCGGGCGGTGAGCTGGACCGGCGGGTCGTATCTCAGCACCTCCTCGACCACCTGCTTCGGGTGCTCGGCGGCGTGCTTCAGCAGGC
The DNA here is from genome assembly GCF_003236395.1 of Nonomuraea aridisoli. GTDB lineage: Bacteria > Actinomycetota > Actinomycetes > Streptosporangiales > Streptosporangiaceae > Nonomuraea > Nonomuraea aridisoli. Next base: position 13,403 of record NZ_POUD01000103.1, read on the forward strand.
CGTGGCGGGTGAGGTTGAGCACGCCGTTCGCGATGAGGTTGACGGTCGTCTCGTGGCCGGCCACGAGCAGCAGCACGCAGGTCGCCAGCAGCTCGCCCTCGGTCAGCTCGCTCACCTGGGTCAGGGCGCTCAGCAGGTCGTCGCCGGGGCGCTCGCGCCTGATCGCGATGAGCTCGCGGAAGTAGTCGCGGAACTCCTGCGCCGCCCGCCCGCTCTCCGCCGCGAGGTCGTCCGTCAGGATCGGGTCGAGGCCGCGGGCGAGGCTCTCGCTCCAGCCGCGGAAGCGCAGGTGGTCCTCCGGCGCCACGCCGAGCATCTCGCTGATCACCATCACCGGCAGCGGGTACGCCAGGCCCGACACGAGGTCGGCCTCCTCCGGCAGCGCGCCGATCAGGTCGGCGGTGATGGCCTCGACGCGCGGGCGCAGCCGTTCCAGCATGCGCGGGGTGAAGGCGCGGCTGACCAGACCGCGCAGCCTTGTGTGGTCGGGCGGGTCCATCCACAGGAACGACTGGGCGGGCTCGCCCGTGGACCTCATCGGCCCTGAACCACGGCCGAAGCGGGGGTCGCGGAGCAGAACGGTGCAGAGTTCGTGCGTGGTGGCGACGAGCAGGCCGGCCCGCGTACGGAAGAGAGGGCCGTGTTCGCTCATCTCGCGATATCGGACATATGGATCACGGAGAAATTCCGGATCGAAGGGATCGAAACCCAGGACGTCCGCGGGAGTGACGGAAGGGCCGTTGACGTCGTTCATCGCGGACCGATCAGTGCCGACATATCGCGAGTAGGTCACATATATCGGATCATGTCAATAGTGATCGTCACGCATGGTGATTGTTATGCTTGACCACCTTTCCATGATGCGTTTACCGTCTGCGGGGATCGATTTCCGGCCCGCAGCTGTTGGGGGAGGGCTCCCGATGGATGTGCTCACGAAAGGCGTCGAGCTGAGCGAGGCGGATCTTGCTTTGCTCGCGGAGCTGGCCAAGGGGGTCACCGTCGACCGGGTGGGCCGACGGCTCGACATCAGCGGCCGCACCGTGCGCCGGCGGCTGCGCGCCATCTGCGACCGCATCGGCGTGGCCACGGCGATCGAGGCCGTGGTCTGGGCAGCCCGCCGTCAGCTCATCTGAGCTCAGTCGGCGATGCGGACGGCCCCCGCGTACGGCCGGCCCTCGATCGCGGCGATCCGGACGACGTCGCCGGTCCGCGGCGCGTGCACCATCATGCCGCCGCCGAGGTAGATGCCGACGTGGTGCAGGTCGCTGTAGAAGAACACCAGGTCGCCGGGGCGCAGCTCCGAGCGGTCGATGTGCCGGCCCGACGTCCACTGGCTGCCCGTGTAGTGGGGCAGTGAGATGCCCACCTGCCGGTACGCCGCCATCACCAGCCCCGAGCAGTCGTACGAGCTCGGCCCCTCGGCGCCCCACACGTACGGCTTGAGCTGCTGCGTCAGCGCCCACCGCGCGGCGGCGGCGGCCTTGCCGTCGCCCGGGACCGGCAGGTTGACGCGGGTGGCCCGGGTGCCGGGCCGGTCGGCCTCGCCGAGCGCCCGCCGGAACAGGTTGCTCTCGACCTTGGTGACCAGCTTGGTGATCTTGTCGCGCTTGGCGTCGATGTCGGAGACCAGCTTCTCGACCTCGTCGATGCGCGCCTTGGCGCCGGCGCGCGCCCGCTCGGCGGCGTCCATGGCCTTGAGGAGCTGGCTGACCTCCTCGCCCTGCTGCTGCTCCAGCGCATACGTGGTGGCGGCCTGGTCGAGGAACTTCTCGGGGTCCTCGGAGGAGGCGAAGGTCAGGGCCCGGCCCAGGCCGCCGGTGATGTAGGCGTTCTGGGCGAGGGCGACGGCCTTCGCGCGCTTGGCGGCGAGATCGGCCTCGCTGTCGGCCAGCGTCTTCTGCGCGGCGTCGGCGGCCTTGCGCGCGGTCTTGAGCTTCTCGCGCTGGCCGTTGTACTGCTCGGCGAGCGTCTCGATCTCGGTGTGCATCTTCTCGACCTGGTCGGCCAGGTCCTGGAGGGAAGGCTTCGGGTCGGCGGCGGCCGAACCGACGGGGACGGCGAGCAGCGTCGCGGCGACTGTGAGACTCACCACACCGAGGAGGCGTGATCTCCGTCCGCGTACGGACGGACGGGCGTGTCTGCCTGTGCGCTCGCGCAAGCGCTTCACCAACCAAGCTCCTCTCGTAGACGCCTACCGGGTTAGCTGACGGGTTCGGGCCGGAGCAGCCCTACCGAGCGAACTCGGATTCACCCCGGTGGTGGCTGTTGGGGGTGGCCACCGGCGGGTCCCCGGCTCCCCTCGCGGGGATTGGGCGTGTCTCCCGCGTGTGGGGACACACGGGGAACATCGTCGCTGGACACTAATGCACTCCGGGTTCGTGCTCAACCGGAACTGCCGACTTGGCAGGGCTTTCACAGCGGGAGAGTCCTGAGGTGAAGGCGTGTACTCCCGTGCACAACGGGCATTTTGCCCTGATTGTCGTGCTTCGGCGGCGACGATTTGTCGCCGGCGCACGTGTCCAGCTGGCGATGAGATGTAACAAGATGGGGCGGGACATGGGAGTTAAGGCTGAGCCGTAATGACATCTGTACGCTGGAGAGCCATGGAGCAAGTGGCCGAACCGACGTTGTCCGAGACCGCGGTGGTGGTCCGGCGCGCCCGGACCCCCGATGTGCGGACGATCCGGCGGCTCGTCGACACCTACGCGGGCGCGGGGCCGCGGCTCCTGGAGAAGGCCACGGTGACGCTGTACGAGGACGTGCAGGAGTTCTGGGTGGCCGAGCGGGGCGGGCAGGTCGTCGGCTGCGGCGCGCTCCACGTGTTGTGGGAGGACCTCGCCGAGGTCCGCACCGTCGCCGTGGACCCCGTGTGCCGGGGGATGGGCATCGGCCACCGCATCGTCTCCGCGCTGATCCAGCAGGCGAAGGATCTGGGGCTGAGGCGTGTATTCTGCTTGACTTTTGAGGTCGACTTCTTCGCGAGACACGGCTTCCGCCGGATACAGGGCACGCCGGTATCGCCCGAGGTGTACGCCGAACTCCTGGCCTCGTACGACGAGGGTGTGGCGGAGTTCCTCGATCTGGAACACGTGAAGCCGAACACCCTCGGCAACACCCGCATGCTGTTGCACCTCACATCGGGTGACGCGGACGCTGACCACATGGAAAGGTGATTGTTGATACCTATGTCGATACGTTGGGCAGCACAGGCATGTGTCCTGACACGTGCCACATGCGCACTTGAAGCGAGGTGACACGGTGAGCACCGGACAGCCGCCGTATCCGCAGAACGAATCCGGCGATAATTCTGCACCCGGCCCCTACGGGCAGCAGAACCCGGGCCGCCACCCTGGCGAGCCCGACCCGGACGCGACTGTGGTCGGCTACCGGGTGGACGACGCCTACGGGCAGCCCCCCTACGGACAACCAGGCCACGGCCAGCAGGGGCAGCCCCCTTACGGCCAGCAGCCCCAGTACGGCCAGCCCCAGTACGGCCAGCAGCCCGACTACGGGCAGCAGCCCTCATCCCAGCCCGACTACGGCCAGCAGGGCTACGGTCAGCAGCAGGGTTACGGCCAGCCCGACTACGGCCAGCAGCAGTACGGCCAGCAGCCGCAGTCCCAGCCTGACTACGGTCAGCAGCAGGGCTACGGCCAGCCCGACTACGGCCAGCAGGGCTACGGCCAACAGGCTTACGGCCAGCAGCCCCAGTACGGCCAGCAGCCGCAGTCCCAGCCGGGCTACGGCCAGCAGCCCGCGTACGGGCAGCAGCCCCAGCCCGACTACGGTCAGCAGCAGGGCTACGGCCAGACCGACTTCGGCCAGCAGGCCCAACAGAGTCAGCAGGGTCAGCAGGGTCAGCAGGGTTACGGTCAGCAGCCGCAGTCCGGCCAGCAGCCCCAGTACGGGCAGCAGCCCGACTACGGTCAGGGTTACGGCCAGCAGCAGCAGTCGCAGCCGGGCTTCGCCCAGCCGCAGTACGGCCAGCAGCCGCAGTCCCAGCCCGACTACGGCCAGGGTTACGGCCAGCAGCCCCAGTACGGGCAGCAGCAGTCCCAGCCCGGCTACGGTCAGCAGCAGCAGTACGGCCAGCCCGGCTACGACCAGCAGCAGTACGGTCAGGGCTACGGCCAGCCGCAGCAGCCCGCCTACGGTCAGCCGCCCTACGGCCAGGCCCCTTACGGGCAGCCCGGCTACGGCCCGGTCGGCGTGCAGCCGCCGGGCGCCCCGGCGCCGCTGGCCGAGTGGTGGCAGCGCCTGGTGGCGCGGATCGTCGACGGCGTGATCTTCGGCATCGTGCTGTTCGTGATCTCGGTCGTCCTCTTGGGCGTCCTCCTCGTCAGCTACGACTCGACCACCGGGGCCACCAGCGGCTTCTTCGGGTCCTTCCTCGGCAACCTCATCGCGGGCGTCATCGTGGGCGTCATCTTCGTCGCCTACGACTTCCTCATGCACAAGATGAGGGGCCAGACGCTCGGCAAGATGATCATGGGTATCAAGGTCGTGAAGGTCGGCCAGATGATGCCGCCGGGAGGGCTGCCCACCGACGCGTCCCTCAAGCGAGCCCTGCTGACTTTGGGGGGCTGGCTCTTCTACGGCCTGCCGTTGGGTGGCCTCATCGCCGCCCTCTGGTACGGCCTGAACGGCGCCTCCATGCTGTGGGACAAGCCGCTGCAGCAGACGTTCGCCGACAAGGTCGGCCAGACCGTCGTGGTGAAGATCAAGTAGTCTTCGCGGACGTAAAACACGGGGCCGGCTTCGCGCCGGCCCCTATGTTTTGTCGGGGTGACCGTACCAAAATGGGGGGATCCGAGCCGCCGATGACGCGAGGTGGGAGTTATGGCCGGCACGCCGCCGCCGTCGGGCCCGGTGCCCGCGGAATGGTGGGAACGCCTCGCCGCCCGGCTCATTGAAGCGCTCGTCTTCGGCGTCTTCTATTACATTCTGTTCATCGCCCTGTGGGGCATCTTCCGGACTGTCGGGATGTCGGAGATGTTCGGCGGGAGACTGCCGGGTGTGTTCTCATGGGCGGTGGCCGGCGCCGCTTATGCCTGCTACGACTGGCTGGCTCATTCGCGGCGCGGGCGGACCTTCGGTAAGGCGATCATGCGGATTCGCCTGGAGCCCCGGGATCTGCCGTCCCGGTCTCTGCTCAAACGGGCGCTGGTCTATCCTGCGCCTGTCATGCTGATGGGCATTCCGGTGGTGAATCTGGTCGCGGGAATGTTGCTGTTCGGAGTCGGGTTGCTCATCCTGATCGACAAGCCGCTCGAGCGGGGGCCGCACGACCGGCTGGCCGGAACGCAGGTGGTAAAAGATCTTCGGTGAGACCTTCCGTACCTGCACGGATGGCTTTTCGCAAAATTTTCCCTTGATCCGGTAAGGACCCTGGAGAGACTGGCATTAGGCTATGGGGCGTCCGGCTTGCCGGACGTCGGCGCCCCTGCGCGCGTAGGGCGAGTGTGTGCCGCTATGGTCGGGTGCGGGCGGTTGTCGCCTGCTGTCATGGGGGAGCCGGGCTCTCCGTGACCCCGCTGCCAGCGCTTAAAGCGCCCCGAAACCCCGCTAGCCGTGGAGGCCGAGGACGAATGGAAGCCCTAACAGACGTATTGTCAGCGCTCATCCCCCCCGTGGTGGTGGGCGGCGCCTTCATCTTTGGCGTAGTGAAGTTGGTCCGATCCGAGGCCCTGGGCGGCCGGCGAAACCGCGAGGATCAGCCGGAGCGCCAGAACTGATCGGCCGGTCAGCCGAATCCCGTAGCGCTGAATTGTCTCCACGCCTTTCCGGGTATATGTTTGGGCAGGCGAATGAAACAATGCTCCGCGAAAGGATTGCGTAGATGGCCAAGCAGATCCAGGAGATTCTCATCGATGACCTCGATGGGGGCGAGGCCAATGAGACGGTCAGCTTCGCTATTGACGGCTCCTCCTATGAGATTGACCTCAGCGACCTAAACGCGAAGAAGCTGAGGGACGCGCTCACGCCTTTCGTGCAGCACGCGCGCAGGGCGGGCACCGTGTCCGCGCGTCGGCGTGGCCGCGCCGGCAGCCGGGCGATGACCAGGGAGAAGAGCTCCGAGATCAGGCAGTGGGCCAAGGCTCACGGCCTGCAGGTCAGCGAGCGCGGCCGCATCGCCTCCACCATCGTGGAGAAGTACGAGCAGGCTCACTAGGAGTCGGTCGGCCGACCATGCGCTTATGATGCTCGCCTCGGACCCCGGCGACCGCCATAAGCGCATGATCCTTCCCTCGGCGTTCCGGATTTCGGGACGTCTGGGGATGACGATCTCAAGACCCGCCCATATGCGGGCGTTTTGGGCGTGTGTTCCGGCGTACAGCGCCGTTTCACCGGCCAGGGCCCTCGCATATGCGATGGCGTCGCGCCCCGTGCGTCGAATGCCGCCCATTCACGTACGGGGCCGCGCCTCGGGTCGCCCAATGTCCCTCGCCGACGACATTGGCGCGCCGCAGGCGGGTGCCGCGCCCACTGGAACGGGCCATCGCGGAAAACACCGGCGCGGTTACCCCCCTGCGGAGATCCTCGCGCGTTGCGGCGCTTAACCCGCGATCCGTACGCGCCCCGGCGAAAACCGGTCGCGGATGTCTCGGCATAACCTGAGTGCGCCTCATAACAATGCCGCTGCAACCGGCGTGCGCCGCAATGGTGCGATTGGCGACCAGGCGCAACTGCAGGACAGTAGCGAAACTCCTGACCCATGGGGACGACCGTCTCATCATGCGGACGGGTTCGGTAACCGGGCTGACCGGATGGCACATAAAGAGAGCCCGCCGTACACGGCATTCCGGAGCCGCGATGTGCGGTGAGTGGCGTGTTGTGCTCAGGGCGTAGCGCGACGGCTTGGCCATCCATTGCGACCCGACATAGGATGATTGCGTAACAGATACGGGCGCGGCATCTGAGATGCGCGGGGCGGGTGTCCCCACGCCGGCTTCGTGGCAGGCGTCCGAGGACGATCCGTGTGGATCTGTGTACGCCGCGGGTGGCAATTCGGTGCTGCTTCCGCGAAGTGTCCTAAACATCGTTCGCTTGCGGCGTATCGGGAACACGTCACCCCCGAACAGTAGTTGGATGGAGGGTGAACGCCCTGCTCTCGGGGAACGTCTCTGCTATAGAGCGTGTCAGCGGCAGTGGGCACGGTTCGCCGAGCCAGGGCTAGCATGCGGGAGGACGGGACCGGATTTACCGGCCTGACTGACCGCTCTGTGAGGAGCGACGAGATGTTCGAGAGGTTCACCGACCGAGCGAGGCGTGTTGTCGTCTTGGCCCAGGAAGAGGCCAGGATGCTCAACCACAACTACATCGGCACTGAGCACATTCTTCTTGGTTTGATCCATGAAGGTGAGGGCGTAGCCGCCAAGGCTCTGGAGAGCCTCGGCATCAGCCTTGAGGGTGTGCGCCAGCAGGTCGAGGAGATCATCGGCCAGGGCCAGTCGGCTCCGTCGGGGCACATTCCGTTCACCCCGCGGGCCAAGAAGGTCCTCGAGCTGTCGCTCCGTGAGGCTTTGCAGCTGGGCCACAACTACATCGGCACCGAGCACATCCTGCTCGGGCTCATCCGCGAGGGTGAGGGTGTGGCGGCTCAGGTGCTGGTCAAGCTTGGAGCTGATCTCAACCGTGTCCGGCAGCAGGTCATCCAGTTGCTCCACGGTTACCAGGGCAAGGAGCCGGCCGCGGCGGGCGGTCCGCAGGAGTCGGCCCCGTCGACCTCCCTGGTGCTCGACCAGTTCGGCCGCAACCTGACCCAGGCCGCCCGCGAGGGCAAGCTGGATCCGGTCATCGGCCGCGAGAAGGAGATCGAGCGGGTCATGCAGGTCCTCTCCCGGAGGACCAAGAACAACCCCGTTCTCATCGGCGAGCCCGGCGTCGGCAAGACCGCCGTCGTCGAGGGCCTGTCGCAGAAGATCGTCAGGGGCGAGGTGCCCGAGACGCTGAAGGACAAGCAGCTCTACACGCTTGACCTCGGCGCCCTGGTCGCCGGCTCCCGCTACCGCGGTGACTTCGAAGAGCGCCTGAAGAAGGTGCTCAAGGAGATCCGTACGCGCGGCGACATCATCCTGTTCATCGACGAGCTGCACACGCTCGTGGGTGCGGGCGCCGCCGAGGGCGCGATCGACGCCGCCAGCATCCTCAAGCCCATGCTGGCCCGCGGCGAGCTGCAGACGATCGGCGCGACCACGCTCGACGAGTACCGCAAGTACCTGGAGAAGGACGCCGCGCTGGAGCGCCGCTTCCAGCCGATCCAGGTGGCCGAGCCCTCGCTCAGCCACACGATCGAGATCCTCAAGGGTCTGCGTGACCGCTACGAGGCGCACCACCGCGTGTCGATCACCGACGACGCGCTGGTCGCCGCCGCGCAGCTGGCCGACCGCTACATCAGCGACCGCTACCTTCCCGACAAGGCGATCGACCTCATCGACGAGGCCGGGTCCCGGATGCGCATCCGCCGCATGACCGCGCCGCCGGACCTGCGCGAATACGACGAGAAGATCGCCAACGTCCGTCGCGACAAGGAGTCCGCGATCGACGCGCAGGACTTCGAGAAGGCCGCTGCCCTCCGTGACCAGGAGAAGCAGCTGCAGCTCAAGCGCGAGCGGCGGGAGAAGGAGTGGAAGGCCGGCGACATGGACGTCGTGGCCGAGGTCACCCAGGAGCTCATCGCCGAGGTCCTGGCGACCGCCACCGGCATCCCGGTCTTCAAGCTGACCGAGGAGGAGTCGCAGCGCCTGCTCCGCATGGAGGACGAGCTCCACAAGCGGATCATCGGCCAGGACGATGCGATCAAGGGCCTGTCGCGGTCCATCCGGCGTACCCGCGCCGGTCTGAAGGACCCGCGCCGTCCCGGTGGCTCGTTCATCTTCGCGGGTCCCTCCGGTGTCGGTAAGACCGAGCTGTCCAAGGCCCTGGCGGAGTTCCTCTTCGGCGACGAAGACGCTCTGATCAGCCTGGACATGTCGGAGTTCATGGAGAAGCACACCGTCTCCCGGCTGTTCGGCTCGCCTCCCGGCTACGTCGGCTACGAGGAGGGCGGTCAGCTCACCGAGAAGGTGCGGCGCAAGCCGTTCTCCGTGGTCCTGTTCGACGAGATCGAGAAGGCCCACCCCGACATCTTCAACTCGCTGCTGCAGATCCTGGAAGACGGTCGCCTGACCGACGCCCAGGGCCGGGTGGTCGACTTCAAGAACACGGTCATCATCATGACCACCAACCTCGGCACCCGCGACATCTCCAAGGGCATCGGGGTCGGGTTCGCGAAGTCCAACGACACCGAGTCCAACTACGAGCGGATGAAGTCCAAGGTCCAGGAAGAGCTGAAGCAGCACTTCCGGCCCGAGTTCCTCAACCGTGTCGACGACATCGTGGTCTTCCACCAGCTGACGCCGGTCGAGATCATCAAGATCGTGGATCTGATGCTCGCCCAGGTCGACGCCCGGCTGAAGGACCGCGACATGGGGCTCGAGGTCTCGCCCGAGGCCAAGCAGCTGCTCGCCGACCGCGGCTACGACCCGGTCATGGGCGCCCGGCCGCTGCGGCGCACGATCCAGCGTGAGCTGGAGGACTCGCTGTCGGAGAAGATCCTGTACGGCGAGCTCCGGCCCGGCCAGGTCGTCAAGGTGACGATCGAGGGCGAGGGTGACGACGCCAAGTTCGTCTTCAAGGGCGAGAACGCCTCGAAGGTCCCGGACTCGGCCGCCGCCATCGCCGCACCGATCCAGCACTGACGCCGTCCTCGGCTCTTCGGAAGCCCCCGCGTGACAGGTTCACGCGGGGGCTTTCGCGTGTGCGGCTTCGTGCTTCTTGAAGGGGCGGCCGGATATATGCCCATAAGCGCCTGAAACCGCCTGTGCCACGTCGAAAGGCCCAGAGGTATCACGGGTGTGTACGTCGCCGTGATGGAAGTCGAGCGGGCCTGTCAGGCGCTCCGAGCTGCGTTCCGTGGAAGGGCTCGCAAGGGGATGGGGTGGAGTGGATTGTTGGGCACTTTGGGCCGCTTTCTGTAGGGGGGCTCGTAAGGAGTGGGGATGGAGGGGATTTGTAAGGGTCGGGATGGGGGTTCGTCGAAGCGGCGGCTTGTCACCGTGATCGCCGAGCGGCCCCTGCCTCCCTGATCCGCACGCCAGGACGTCGGCGACCCAGGTGCTCTCATGGCGACAGGGAGACCACGAATCAGAAATCTGGTGCGGCCGCTTGGCCATCGGCAAGCATTCGGTGGATGCCGGTCGGCCTGCCGTCGGCCCAAGCATTCGACGGATGCTCAAGGCCAGGGCTCGCTTTCGCGAGTCATCCCTGCGCGCCCCAACGGTGCCTGATCAGCGGTGCGTTGCTCGGCCACCTTGCGCCGCTCACAGAACGCGGCTCACAGCGCCTACGGCTCGATCCACATCCCATCGCCTTACACGAGCCACTCGCAGGACGCGGCCCACAAGGCCCAACCACGGCCCGCGCCGGTGTCCGGCTGTCGGGCGGTCGGATCGCTCTACGGGATCCACCCTGGCCGGCGACGTACGACTTCGCCTACCGCGACGGCCGGCGTCGAGCTCCAGCGCGGCCGGGGTGGGCGTCGCAGTGCGTGATGGGCGATAGCCTGGCGTGTGCGTCGCCGGCGTCGTGGTCGTCACACGACGGAGGCGGGCGGCATCGTGCCGGCGGGTTCGGCCAGTGGCGGGCCGGGCGGCAGCGGCGTGGGCATCCGGTTTTTCGGGTTTCGTTGGCCCGGTTCTGAGAGTGTGAGCGGATTCACTTTTCGCGCGAGGGGCGCCTTATCGGCTCACGTGGCGGAGATCGCGGTGTGAGAACGGCTGGCCGTCGTTGCGTAATTGTTGGATGGGCGGCTATACCACCACCGCGAGTAGTACTACACTGCGTAGAGCTTCGCCAAGTCTCATCCAAGTGGCCCACAAGGGCGTGTTCCTACGCTGGCGGCTGCTCCTGGAGGAGTAGCCCGGACGACAACTCAGGGCGGACGCGCGCGCCACATGTGAGCAGGCATGCTCGCATGGTTCGCACGTTCGAGGCGGGCCAGGGAACACACAAGCAAGCCGTGGAGGAAACCGATGCGCCTGCGTCACGATGACGGAACGCTCGTTCACCTCGCCTACAACGCAGGCGTGCACCCCGCTGAGGACCTGGAGAACCTCATCGCCCACCTGACCCGCTACGCCGTGCCCGTGCGCAAGCGGCTGGGCGTGGAGCGGATGGGCATCGGGCTGTGGCTGTCCCCGAGCGTCGCCGACCACCTCACGGCCGACCGCATCGAGCTCGTACGGCTGCGTCGTTCCCTGGAGGAGCGCGGCCTGGAGGTCGTCAGCCTCAACGGCACCGGCGGCCGCAACCAGGAGGTCCCGGGTCCCGACTGGGCCAAGCCGGAGCGTTACCGCTACACCATGGCACTGGCCAAGATCCTGGCCTTCCTGCTGCCGGAGGACGTACGGTTCGGCAGCATCTCGACGATCCCGATCGGGTGGCGGCGCGACTGGCCGGCCGATCTGCAGACGATCGCCACGCGGCGGCTGGAGCGGCTCGCCCGTGAGCTGCGCGGCATCTACAGCGTGACCGGGAAGACGATCCGGGTGGGGTTCGAGCCGTGGCCCGGGTGTGTGCTGGAGACGACCGAGCAGGCGCTTCAGCGGGTGGGCGGGATCGACTCCGAGCACCTGGGCGTCTGTCTCGACGCCTGCCACCTCGCCTGCGGTGACGAGGAGCCCGGCGCGGCCCTGAGGGGCCTGGCCGAGGCCGGTGCGCCCGTGGTGAAGCTGGGCCACGTGCACGCCCACTCCGACGAGACGCCGAACACGGGGGCCGTGCTGCACGACACGCTGACGGCCATGCTGTCGGGCGCGGTGAGCGGCAACGCGCACATCGAGGTCGAGACGCACAACCTCATGGTCCCGGGCCGCGCCAAGGGGCCGGGGGCGCTGGTGTCCCTGCTCGCCGAAGAGCTGAACTGGGCCCGTACGAACCTGACCAGCCTGGGCCTCCAACTGGCCGCCTGACAGGGGCACAGCGCGACCGCTCGACGCGGGCGCACCGGGCGTGTGCGGCTGTGAATGAGCGCCGGCCGGGCGGTGCGGGTGGATGGCGGCCGACGTGATTCGCGTACGTGGCGGGCGCGTGAAGATCAACACGAAATGTCGGTGAGAAATGACAGCGCCCGCTCCACCATCATCAAGGTGAAGCGGGCGCTGGATGCTGCGGTTGTCCGGGCGCGCTGAATCGGCCGAAAGTACGGTGTGCGCCCCGACTTGGGGTCGATGTCCGCACCGGGCCGTATCCGGAGCATGGGCGCATGCCCTTGAAAGATCACGCTCCGGGACTGAACGCCGGAGCTATGGCCGGTGCTCCCGGCGTCCCCCGCACCAGCGCCGAGCGGGCGGCAGGGGAGGCTCCGCGATGACCTCACCTGGCCGATCGCGTATCGCCGCGCTCGACGTCCTGCGCGGGTTCGCGCTGTGCGAGATCCTGTTCGCCAACGTTCAGCTCATGGCGACCGGCGGCTCCGCCGTCGTGGTGCAGCCCATGGGCGACTGGGACCCCTGGCTCGGCATGCCGATCTTCTCCCTGCTGTTCGGCATCGGGTTCGCGCTGCTGCTGGACTCCGCCGCGAGCCGCGTCCCCCGCCCGCGCCTGGCCCTGCTGCGCCGGCTCGGGGCGCTGCTCGCGATCGGCCTCGTGCACATGCTGCTGTGGCCGGGCGAGATCCTGACCGTCTACGCCGTCGTCGGCATCCTGGTGCTGCTGCCCTCGACCTGGCTGCCCCGGTGGGCCGTGGCCGGCCTCGCCGCCGCATTCATCCCGGCGGCGCTGATCCTCAGCGGGGGCGGGCCCCTGCTGATCGCGGGGTTGTTCCTGCTGGGCTCGGCGCTGGTCCGCTACGGAGTGATCGAGCGGATCGAGCGGTCCACCCGAGGGCCGCTCCTGCTGGGCCTGGCCTTCGCGGCGGGGCTCGCCTTCGCTCTGTGGGTGCGGGCCGGCATGCGGGCCGTGGGGGCCACGACGTACCTGTCTTCCGTGTCCAGCCTTGCTGATCTACTGCTCGTCGGTGTGTACGTGTGCGGCATGCTGGTCCTGCTCAGAACGCCGCTGCGACCGGCGCTGCGGTTCGTCTTCGTGCCGCTGGGCCGGATGGCTCTGACCAATTATCTGACCGCCACGATCCTCGTTCTGGCGGCCGGTCACATCCTCGGCCTGCCGATCGGCCAGTCCTTGACGGCGGCGTACTGGACCGCGGGAGCCATCCTGGCGGCCCAGTGGCTGGTGTCCGCCCTCTGGCTGCGCCGCTACCGCCAGGGCCCGATCGAGTGGCTCTGGCGCTGGGCCACCTGGGCCCACCGCTCGTCCCTGCGCATCCGTACGAGCTGAGTCCATTCCTGCACAGCCGGAGCACGCCGAACACTACCCGCGACACCGAGAGGATCGTGGGCCGCCGGTCAGAGGGTGCCGAACCAGCCGGGGATGTCGAGGCGCCAGGGGTTGTCGGGGGTCATCCGGCGTAGGTCTGACTCCAGCGCGTTGAGGCGGTCTTCGCCCAGTTCGGCGGCCCAGCGGGTGCGCAGGGTGTCGAAGATGCGGGCCGAGCGGTCGAGGGCGTCCATCCCGTGTGGCGTGAGGCGGACGAGTTTGCGTCGGCTGTCGCGGGGGTCTGTGGTGCGTTCGACGTAGCCGATGCGTTCCAGGTTGTCGACGGTCTTGCCGGCGGCCTGTTTGGTGACGCCCAGGGTGCGGCCCAGCTCGACGGCGGTGGTGCCGTCGGGGCCGATGGCCTGCATGACGAATCCGTACATCGGCCTGATGTCGGGGTGGCCCTCGCGGGCGAGCTCGGCGTGCAGCTCGTCTATGAGCATCTTGAACGCGAGCAGCAGGCGAAGCGGCAGCTCGAAGCCGTTGCTTGACATGATAGACAACCTGGTTAACTATATGGGAAACGTGGTTGCCTATTTTAGGAGTGAGCAGGGTGGCTGTCATTCGTAACGCCGAAGCCCGCCGGTCGGAGACCCCGGGCGGGGTCATGACGACGTTCGCCTCGCCGACCCAGGGAGGGGCCTCAAGGGCGCTGTGGAAGGTCGAGGTGAAGCCGGGAGGCGTGGGACCCGTGCACGACTTCGACGTCGAGCAGGTGTGGACCTGGACGGCCGGCGCGGCCACCGTGGAGCTGGGCGGGGGGACGTACGCGGTGGGGG
>NZ_POUD01000104.1 GCF_003236395.1 Nonomuraea aridisoli
AGATGTGTATAAAGAGACAGCGTCGGACCACGGGTTGATTTCCGGTGTCACCCTCAGGTATCGCTTACATGATTACGATCGCCCTGAGCGAACATCGGCAGGGAAGGGAACACCAGAGGGCTCCAATGAATTGAGTCGGTATAACTCAACCCTTTGGAGTGCGCATGAGTGAGAGCCTGACCCTCCCGGTCCTGCCGCTGGACGACGCCGTCGTCCTGCCGGGCATGGTGGTCCCGCTGGACCTGTCCGACTCCGAGGTGCGCGCCGCCATCGACGCGGCCCGCGCATCAGGCGGCAACAAGCCGCGGGTCCTCCTCGTTCCCCGGATCGACGGCCGCTACGGCGCGATCGGCGTGCGGGCCGTGGTCGAGCAGGTCGGGAGGCTGCCCGGCGGTGAGCCCGCCGCGGTGGTGCGCGGTGTCGACCGCGTCCGCGTGGGCACCGGCACGACCGGCCCCGGCGCGGCGTTGTGGGTCGAGGCCGAGACGATCGACGCCGTCGCCGTGGGCGAGCGCGCGCAGGAGCTGGCCAAGGAGTACAAAGCGCTGGCCACCACCATCCTGCAGAAGCGCGGCGCCTGGCAGGTGGTCGACCAGGTCAACCAGATCGACGACCCGTCCGTGCTGGCCGACAGCTCCGGCTACACCCCGTGGCTGACCACGGCGCAGAAGGTCGAGCTGCTGGAGGCCGCCGACCCCGCCGACCGGCTGGCCAAGCTGATCGAGTGGTCCCGCGAGCACCTCGCCGAGCTCGACGTCGCCGAGACGATCCGCAAGGACGTCCAGGAGGGCATGGACCGGCAGCAGCGCGAGTTCCTGCTCCGCCAGCAGCTCGCCGCCGTGCGCAAGGAGCTCAAGGAGCTCAACGGCGACTCCGAGACCGAGGAGGAGGACTACCGAGCCCGCGTGGAGGCCGCCGACCTGCCGGAGAAGGTGCGCGAGGCCGCGCTCAAGGAGGTCGACAAGCTGGAGCGGACGCCCGACCAGTCCCCTGAGACCGGCTGGATCCGCACCTGGCTCGACACGGTGCTCGACATCCCGTGGAACGTCCGTACGGAAGACAACTACGACATCACGGGCGCCAGGGCCGTGCTCGACGCCGACCACACCGGCCTGACCGACGTGAAGGACCGCATCATCGAGCACCTGGCCGTGCGCAAGCGCCGCCAGGACAAGGGCCTCGGCGTGGTGGGCGGCCGCCGCAGCGGCGCCGTCCTCGCGCTGGCCGGCCCTCCCGGAGTCGGCAAGACGTCCCTCGGCGAGTCCGTGGCCCGCGCGATGGGCCGCAAGTTCGTCCGCGTCGCCCTCGGCGGCGTCCGCGACGAGGCCGAGATCCGCGGTCACCGGCGCACCTACGTCGGCGCGCTGCCCGGCCGCGTCGTCCGCGCCATCCGCGAGGCCGGCTCGATGAACCCGGTGGTCCTGCTCGACGAGGTCGACAAGGTCGGCGCCGACTACCGCGGCGACCCGACGGCCGCCCTGCTGGAGGTGCTCGACCCGGCCCAGAACCACACGTTCCGCGACCACTACCTCGAGGTCGAGCTCGACCTGTCCGACGTGCTCTTCCTGGCCACGGCCAACGTCCTGGAGGCCATCCCCGGGCCGTTGCTCGACCGTATGGAGGTCGTCACGCTCGACGGCTACACCGAGGACGAGAAGGTCGCCATCGCCCGCGACCACCTCGTGCCCCGGCAGCTGGAGCTCGCGGGCCTGACGGCCGAGGAGGTCACGGTCGAGGACGCCGCGCTGCGCAGGCTCGCCGCCGAGTACACCCGCGAGGCCGGCGTGCGCTCCCTGGAGCGCTCGGTCGCCCGCGTCCTGCGCAAGGTGGCGGCCCGCTCGGACGACCACGACGAGCTGCCCGTCACCGTCGGCGCCGACGACCTGGTGGGCTACCTCGGCCGGCCGAGGTTCGTGCCGGAGTCGTCGCTGCCCGAGACCGCCCAGCGCACCTCGGTGCCCGGCGTGGCCACGGGCCTGGCGGTCACGGGGGCCGGGGGAGACGTGCTCTACGTGGAGGCGTCGCTGGCCGACCCCGAGACCGGCGAGACGGGCCTCACGCTGACCGGCCAGCTCGGTGACGTGATGAAGGAGTCGGCCCGCATCGCGCTGTCCTACCTGCGCTCGCACGGCGCGGAGCTGGAGCTGCCGGTCACCGCGCTGAAGGACCGCTCGGTGCACGTGCACTTCCCGGCGGGCGCCGTGCCGAAGGACGGCCCCTCGGCGGGCGTGACGCTGACCACGGCGCTGGCCTCGCTGCTGTCCGGGCGGCTGGTCCGCAGCGACGTGGCCATGACCGGCGAGATCTCGCTGACCGGGCGGGTGCTGCCGATCGGCGGCGTCAAGCAGAAGCTGCTGGCGGCCCACCGCGCGGGCATCACGACCGTGCTCATCCCGGCGCGCAACGAGCCCGACCTCGACGACGTGCCCGAGGAGGTCCGCAACGAGCTGACCATCCACCCGGTCAGCGACGTGCGCGAGGTCCTCGACATCGCGCTCACCCCGGCTCAGGTCGCCTCGACCGTGGCGGCCTGACCCCCCGGGTGACCGCCCCGCCGCACCCAGCCTCCTGGGGTACGGCGGGGCGGTCTCATGTCACACAGCGTGACCCACATCACCACGCGGCTGCGGAATAGAGAAATCTCCGCATTCCGTTAGGCAAGTCGTGAATGAGGCATACGCGACCGACCACCGTGCCGCCAGCGGCGCGTGTCGCCGCATGCGTATGGGGCGAATGCCGGCCCGCTAGACCCACTCCGTCCGCCCGTTCCCTCGAAGGTTCCCTCATGATCACACCTGGCTTCGTGCTGCGCAGGCTGACCCACCTGCCGTTCCCCCCGGGCACCCGCTGACCGCGCGGCTCCTCTTCGTCCGGTGATGTACGTTCCCGCGGCCGCGCTCGTGGCCGCCCTCAGTCGTGGGGAAGTCCCGTGATCCAGGCTTCAGGCCTGCGCAAGCAGTACGGCACGACCGTCGCGCTCGACGGCGTGGACCTGCACGTGCGCGAAGGCGAGATCTTCGGCGTGCTCGGCCGGAGCGGCGCCGGCAAGAGCACCCTCCTGCGCTGCGTCAACCTGCTCGAACGTCCCACCGCCGGCACCGTCACGGTCGCCGGCCAGGACCTGACCGCGCTGGGCAGCGCCGAGCTCAACCGCGCCAGGCAGCGCATCGGCATGATCCACCAGCACTTCGCCCTGCTCTCCTCGCGTACGGTCGCCGGCAACGTGGCCTTCCCGCTGGAGGTCATGGGCGTGCCCAAGGCCGAGCGCGAGCGCCGCGTCGCCGAGCTGCTGGAGCTCGTCGGCCTCGGCGGGCGCGGCAAGGACCGGCCCCACCAGCTGTCCGGCGGCCAGAAGCAGCGCGTCGGCATCGCCCGCGCGCTGGCCGGCAACCCGGCCGTGCTGCTGTCGGACGAGGCCACCTCCGCCCTCGACCCGGCCACCACCGAGTCCATCCTCGCCCTGCTCAAGCGCCTCAACGCCGAGCTCGGCCTGACGATCCTGCTCATCACCCACGAGATGAACGTCGTCAAGAGCGTCTGCGACTCGGTGGCCATCATGGCGGGCGGCCGCATCGAGGAGTCCGGCGCCATCGCCGACCTCATCCGCACGCCCGGCTCGCGCCTGACCCGGGAGATCTTCCCGCTGCCCGCGCCCGCGCCGGCCGGCTCGGTGACGCTGACGTTCACCGGCGACCCGCGCCAGCCCGTGGTGTCGGAGGTGCTGCGCAAGTTCGACGTGGACCTCAGCATCCTGGGCGGCTCCATCGAGGAGTTGCCGGCCGGTCCCGTCGGCCGGCTGCGGGTCACGCTCGACGGCGCCGACCGGCCCGCGGCGCTGGCGTACCTGAGGGATTCCGGGCTGATCGTCGAGGAGGCCGCGTGACCTGGGAAGAGATCCTGCCGCTGCTCGGCCCCGCGACGCTGGAGACGGCGCAGATGGTCGGGTGGTCGACGCTGTTCACCCTGCTGTTCGGGCTGCCGCTCGGCGTGGCGCTGGTGGTGTTCGACCGCGACGGGCTGCGGCCGGTGCCGGGGTTGCGGGCGGCGCTCGGGTTCGTGGTCAACATCGGGCGGTCGCTGCCGTTCATCGTGCTGATGATCGCGATCATCCCGTTCACCCGGCTCGTCGTCGGGACGACCATCGGCACCGCCGCGTTCGTGGTGCCGCTGACCGTCGGGGCGGTGCCGTTCTACGCCCGGCTGGTGGAGACGGCGCTGCGCGAGGTCGGCACCGACGTGGTGCAGGCCGCGCAGGCCATGGGCGCGAGCCGGACAACGATCGTGCGCAAGGTGCTGCTGCCGGAGGCGCTGCCGGGCCTGGTCGCGGGCCTGACCGTGACGGTCGTCGCGCTCATCGGCTACTCCGCCATGGCGGGCACGCTCGGCGGGGGCGGGCTGGGCGACCTGGCCGTCCGCTACGGCTACCAGCGCTTCGAGACGCTCCTCATGATCGTGACCGTCGTCCTGCTCATCGTCATCGTGCAACTGCTGCAGAGCCTCGGCGACCTCATCGCTCGCCGGCTATCGCATAAGTAAGGAAAAATCATGAAAATTCACCGCATTGTGGGTGCTGTCGCGCTGGCTCTGTCGCTCGCCGCATGCGGCACGTCGCAGTCCGCCACCGGCGGCGCCACCACCGGCGCCGCAGCCGAGGGCGCCGACGCCGTGCTGCGCGTCGGCGCGAGCCCCGTGCCGCACGCGGAGATCCTGAACTTCGTCAAGGACAACCTGGCCCCCGCCGCCGGGCTGAAGCTCGAGGTCGTGGAGTTCACCGACTACGTGCAGCCGAACGTCCAGCTCGACGAGGGCCAGCTCACGGCCAACTTCTTCCAGCACAAGCCCTACCTCGACGACTTCAACGCCTCCAAGGGCACCGACCTGAGCTTCGTCACGCCGGTCCACCTGGAGCCGCTCGGCCTGTACAGCAAGAAGATCACGGACGTCGCCGCGCTGCCGGCCGGCGCCACCGTGGCGCTGCCGAACGACGTCACCAACCTCGGCCGCGCGCTCAAGCTGCTCGCCGACAACGGCGTGATCACCCTCAAGGAGGGCGCGGGCACCGCGGCCACCGAGCGCGACGTGACGGGGAACCCGAAGAACCTGCAGTTCAAGGCGCTGGAGGCGGCGCAGCTGCCGCGCTCGCTGGAGGACGTCGACGCCGCGGTCATCAACGGCAACTACGCCATCGAGGCCGGTCTCCAGCCCGCCTCGCAGGCCCTGGTGCTGGAGAAGACCGAGGGCAACCCGTACGTCAACGGGCTGGTCGTCCAGGCCGGCCACGAGAAGGACGCCAACATCGTCACGCTCGGCAAGCTCCTGCAGGACCAGAAGGTCAAGGACTTCATCCAGCAGAAGTACCAGGGCTCGGTGATCCCCGCCGAGTGACGCGGCAAAGGGCCGGATGAATGATCACCCAAATGATCGCTATTTTTCACGATCATTCCGGAATATCGTCTTATCTGGCCCTTTATGGTGTTAAGCGAATTGTAAGCCGAGAGCAATCACGCAGGCGTACGAATGCGGGGTCAGGAAAACCTCTCCCGAGGAGGCCCCAGTGCGATTCGCCTCACGAATCATGCTCGGCTTCACCGCGGCCGCCGTGGCCGCGGTCGTCACGCCGGCCGCGGCCGGCGCGTCCACCGCGTCCCAGGCAGGCTGGGGACCCTATTTCTCCGCCGACCACAAGGCCGCCGCGCGCGGTCACGTGTCCGTCGACCGGCAGCGCTACCGGCACTGGTACTGGAAGACGGACTTCGTCAGAGACCGCGTGTGCTTCAAGGATCACAAAGGCGACCGGCACTGCAAATGGGTCGTGAAAAAGGTCAAGAAGAAGGCCTGGGAGTGGCGGTACGAGGAGTTCTTCACCGTGCACAGCACGCTCGTGAACAAGGGCAACAGGGGCGAGTGCGCGTGGGAGACGTTCAAGGTCGTGCACGAGAACGGCTCGACCGCGTTCAGGAGCTTCGCCAACTGCGGCCGGCACCCCCGCCACTTCTCGTTCTCCGGTAAGAACGCCGCCCACATCTCCGTGGACGTGAGCAAGGGCGACCACTCCGGTCCGACCGCCTTCCACTCCGGCTGGAGGCCCGTCCACCACGCGGCCGTCTGAGCCCCTCTGACGCAGCCGCGGTCTTGTGACGAGGCCGCGGCTCCGTCGAAATTGGGTCCTGGCCCGCCGCCAATGAACCGAATACTGTTCTGTTCATGCATCCGGGAGCCATCGCAGCAGCCACCCCCGACAAGCCCGCTGTGATCATGGCGGGCTCCGGGCGGATCATCACCTACCGCGAGCTGGACGAGGAGTCGAACCGGCTGGCCCACCTGTTCCGCGAGGCCGGCCTGCGGCCCGGCGACCACATCGCGTTCATGCTCGCCAACCACCCGCTCTTCCTCGTCATCGCCTGGGCCGCGCACCGCTCCGGCCTGTACTACACGCCGATCAGCTCACGGCTGCAGACGGACGAACTGGCCTACATCGTGGGCAACTGCGGCGCCCGCGTCTTCATCTCCAGCGCCGACCTGGCCGACGTCGCCGCCTCCGTCACCGGCGCCACCCCCGGCGTCGAGCTGCGGCTCATGATGGACGGCGTCGCCGAGGGCTTCCAGTCGTACGAGGAGGCCGTGGCCGGGCAGCCGGTCACCCCGATCGCGGACGAGTGCATGGGCATGGACATGCTCTACTCCTCGGGCACCACGGGCCGGCCCAAGGGCATCAAACTGCCCTCGACGTACGGCCCGCTCACCGAGCCCGGCGCGCTGCTCCAGCTCATCGAGTTCCTCTTCGCGCCCTCGGCCGACAGCGTCTACCTGTCGCCGGCGCCGCTCTACCACGCCGCGCCGCTGCGCTACAGCCTGTCGTTCCAGCGGCTCGGGGCCACGGTGGTGGTGATGGAACGCTTCGACCCCGAGCAGTATCTCGCCCTGGTGGAGCGCCACCGGGTGACGCATACGCAGCTCGTGCCGACGATGTTCATCAAGATGCTCAAGCTGCCCGCCGAGACCCGGCAGAGGTACGACCTGTCCTCGCTGCGCTACGCGATCCACGCCGCCGCGCCCTGCCCGATCCCGGTCAAGGAGCAGATGATCGACTGGTGGGGGCCGATCGTCCACGAGTACTACGCCGGCACCGAGGGCAACGGCTTCCTCTACGTCGGCCCCGATGACTGGCTCAAGCACAAGGGCACCGTCGGCCGCCCGCTGCTCGGCACCGTGCACATCTGCGACGAGGACGGCAACGAGCTGCCGCCCGGCGAGCACGGCACCATCTACTTCGAGAACGGCGGTCGCTTCGAGTACCACGGCGACCCGGAGAAGACCCGCTCGGCCCAGGACCCGCAGGGCAGGGGCTGGACGACGCTCGGCGACATCGGCTACCTCGACACCGAGGGCTTCCTGTACCTCACCGACCGGCGCTCGTACATGATCATCTCGGGCGGGGTGAACATCTACCCGCAGGAGGCCGAGAACGTGCTGTCGGTGCATCCGAAGGTCGCCGACGTGGCGGTGTTCGGGGTGCCGGACGAGGAGATGGGGGAGCAGGTCAAGGCCGTGGTCGAGCCGGTGTCGATGGACGAGGCCGGCCCGGAGCTGGAGGCGGAGCTGATCGCGTACTGCCGGGAGCGCCTGGCGCACTACAAGTGCCCCAAGTCGGTCGACTTCCGCCCCGAGCTGCCCCGCCACCCCACGGGCAAGCTCTACAAACGCCTGCTCCGCGACGAGTACTGGCCCGCCCGCTGACGGCGCGCCGCTGAACGGGCGGCGGCCACGGCACGCGGGGTGTCGCCGCAGGTCAGCGGCATGACAGCCTCCTGCCGGGTAGGTGGATGGCATGAGGAAGCTGATGGATCGAGTGCGCACGTTCCTGCGCAGATTCAAGAAGAAGCAACCGGTCGAGGCGGCCAAGCCGACGACTGCCGGTCCGCAGACGCAGGGGAAGAAGCGGAGCTGGCTGGGAAGGCTACGACGTCATCAAGGGAGCCCCGATTAGATCGACATTGGTCTGATCAGCCCGGCGCCGCGTCGCGCCGGCGGCTCGGACGCACCGCGCGAGTGCCGATGATGTGGTCTACGTGTGCAAAAATCGGTAGATCTTTAGGGCAGTGACGTCACCGGTGGCCGCCCGTCCAACCTGCGGCGATAAGGCGTGCGTGAGTCGTTCACTCGCGTGCCGAACAGGCTCTTAAGCAGGTCTTACGCGGCTCTTGACATCCTTGGGTCATCGGGACTTGAGGAGATGACAGATGAACGCGAACGAGCCTCACGAGCAGCGCCCTCAGCAGGAGGGCACCGGTGGGTGGAGCCAGTTCGGCGCCGTTCCGCCGGCCGCCGGGGGCTTTCCCCGGAGGGACACGCACCCCATGCCCCAGCCGCCGCCACCGCCGGCCGGGACGCCCGCGAAGGCGCGGCTGAACCCCGGCCAGAAGGTCGTCGCCGGTCTGGCCCTGGCCGCCATGGCGATCGGCGGCGGTGCGGTGGGGGCCTTCGTCGCCACCTCGTTCCAGCCGGAGCCGGTCGCCAGCAGCAGCGTCGCGCCGGGCCCCGTCTTCAGGACCGCCTCCGACCAGCTCACCGTGGCCGAGGTCGCGGCCAAGGTGCAGCCGTCGGTCGTGATGATCCAGGGCCAGACCGGTGAGGGCTCGGGCGTGGTGCTGTCGGATGACGGCCTCATCCTGACCAACAACCACGTGGCCGTCGGCGCGGGGCAGGCCGGTCAGATGACGGTCAAGTTCAGCGACGGCAGGACGGCCAAGGCCACCGTCGTCGGCACCGACCCCGCCACCGACCTCGCGGTCATCCGGGCGGAGGGCGTCTCCGGGCTGACCAAGGCCACGCTGGGCGACAGCGACAGGCTGCGGGTGGGCGACCCCGTGCTGGCCATCGGCAGCCCGCTCGGCCTCGACGGGTCCGTCACGGCGGGCATCGTCAGCGCGCTCGACCGTACGCTCAACCTCGGCGAGGACCGCCAGCAGCTCCCGCCCGGCTGGGGGATGCAGGAGCAGCAGGCCCCGGCCACCACGATCGGCGGCGCCATCCAGACCGACGCCTCGATCAACCCCGGCAACTCCGGCGGCGCGCTGGTCAACGCCGCGGGCGAGCTGGTCGGCATCAACACCGCGATCGCCTCCGAGGCCGCGGGCGGCGGCGTCGGCTTCGCCATCCCTGTCAACACCGCCAAGCAGGTGTCCGAGCAGCTCATCACCCACGGCAAGGTCACCCACGCCTTCCTCGGCGTGAGCGTCACCGACGCCATGGGCGACGTACCCGGGGCCCTCGTCCGCGAGGTCACCGCGGGAAGCCCGGCGGAGAAGGCCGGTCTGCAGCAGGGCGACCTGATCACCAAGATCGGCGACAAGGCGGTTGACGGGGGCGATACGGTTGTCGGACAGGTCAGAGGTTTCAAACCGGGCCAAGAGGTCAAGATCACATATATGAGGGACGGCAAGCCCCACGAGGTGGACGTCACCCTCGAAGAGCAGAGCTGACCCAAGACCCCCTCATGGACGGGTGTGCCGTCGAGATCGCTGCGGACTCGGCGGCACACCCCCCCCGAACGGTTCAGGAGAAGCGCCGGCCCTCGTCGCGGCGGTAGGCCCAGGCCGCCGCGGCCGCGGCCACCGTTCACACGCCGAGCATGACCAGCGCCACGGTGTCCGGCGCGGAGCCCACCGTGACCGCCCACAGCAGCTCGGCCACGCCCCTGGTGGGCACGTACGGCGAGATGTCCTGGACGAACTCAGGCAGAAGCTCCGGCGGCATCACCAGCCCGCCGAGGACCCCCATCGGGAAGAACAGCACCTGCGACACCGCGATCGCCGCCTTGGACGTCATCACGAACCCGAGCACGTGGACTTGCCCGCGCCGTTGGGCCCGAGCAGGCCCACCAGCTCGCCCGCCCTGATGTCGAGCGAGACGCGTCCCTTTTTGAAGGAGAGGCTTACCGCCTGGTCAGAACCTCGGACTCCCAGAGGTCGCGGTAGTAGCCCGGCACGGACACCAGCTCGTCGTGGCGTCCCCGCTGCACGACCCGGCCCTCGTCCAGCACGATGACCTCGTCGACCAGCTCCAGGCCCTTGAGGCGGTGCGTCACGAGCAGCGTCGTGCGGTCGCGGGTCACGTCGAGCAGGTCGCTCATCAGCCGGTCGGCCGTCTCCTCGTCCAGCGCCTCGGCCGGCTCGTCGAGCAGCAGCACCGGAGGGTCGTACAGCAGCGCCCTGGCCAGGGCCAGGCGCTGCAGCTGGCCGCCGGAGACCGTCCTGCCGTCCTCGCCCAGCTCGGCGTCCCACCCGGTGCGCTCGACCCACTCCTCCAGCCGGGCGTCGCGTACGGCGCGGCGCAGCGTCTCCTCGTCGGCGTCCGGCCCGGCCAGGCGCAGGTTGTCGCGCAGGCTGGTCCGGAAGATGTACGGGTCCTGCGTGAGACCCGTCATCATCGCCCGTACGTCGTCGCCCGCCAGGTCGCGGATGTCGACGCCGTTGACCCTGACCGCGCCCGACTCGGGCTCGACCAGCCGCATCAGCGCGGCCAGCAACGTGCTCTTGCCCGCGCCGCTGGGGCCCACGACCGCCACGCGCTTCCCGGGCGTGAGCCGCAACGACACCCCGTCCACGGCCGGCCGCCCAGCCGCGGCCGCACGCGCCGTGTCCGCTCCTGCGAACCCGGCCGTCGGCCCGCGGGCCGCGTTCGCCGCCGGCCGGCTGTCGGGGGCCGCGCCGTGCGGGACGGGGTGGCGGACGACGAGGTCGTCGACCTCGACGGTCAGCGGGGGCTCCGGGCGGGGCGCCGGTGCGGCGGGTTCGGTGACCGCCGGAGTGGAGGCGCGTACCTCCCGCAGGCGCCGCAGCGCCGCCGTGACGCCCGCGAGGCGCTCGCCCGCCGCCGCCAGCGGCAGGACCGGCTCGAAGGCCACCAGGGACGTCAGCGCCAGCACGGCCGTGCCCACGGAGCCGGCCCCGCCCGCCTGGGCGAGCAGGACGACGCCCGCCACCGTCAGCCCCTGCACCAGCGTGCCTCCGGCCAGGGCGGCGGCGTGGACGCGGGCCTGACGGCGTTCCAGCGCGGCCAGCGCTTCGTCGGCGGCCAGGGCGCGGGCGAGCGCGTCGCCGTCGGCACCGTACGCGGCCAGGTCGGCCGAGCCGTGCACCAGGTCGGCCACCCGGCCCGCCAGCGCCGCCCGCGCCGGGGCGATCCGCGCCGACCAGCGCCGGGCCGCGGCGGCCGTGCCGGCGGGCAGCAGCACGCCGGCCACCACCAGCCCGGCCACCAGCACCAGCGCCGCCATCGGCAGGATCGTCAGCCCGATGACGACCGCGGCGAGTCCCGCCGTCGCCGCCGCGGCGGCCGGAAGGAGGCAGCGCACGAGCAGGTCCTGCACGGCCTCGGTGTCGTCCACCATGCGGCTGAGCAGGTCCGCGCCTCCCTGGCGTGGCTGCTGCGGCGGGACGAGAGCCTCGTAGAGGCGTTCGCGGGTGCGGGCCTGCGCGCGCAGGGCGACGTCGTGGCCGGTGAGCCGCTCGGCGTAACGGAAGACGCCCTTGCCGGTGGCGAACGCCCGGGTGGCGACGATCGCCACGCTCAGCGCGGCCAGCGGCGGCTGCTCAGCCGCCCGCGTGATCAGCCACGCGGCCGCGGCGATGAGCCCGAGCCCCGCCAGGTCGGCCGCCGCCCCGGCCAGCACGGCCCACACCAGCCGCATCCCCATCGGCCGCACCTGACCCGCCTCCTGCCCGGCGGCGCCGCCCGAAGCGGGCCCTGTCACGCCCGGGTCCTGTCCGGCGGTGCCGCTCGGCGTCGGCCGCGTCACTTTCCGCTCCTTTCCGGCCCGGTGGGGGCCGTTTGCCTCACCAGGCGTGAGCCGGGTGTCGTGTCGGAGACGACGCGGCCGCCGTGGAGGCGGATGACGCGGTCGGCGAGGTCGATCATTGCGGGGCGGTGGGCGACCACCACGGCCGTGCGGTCCTGGGCCAGCCGCTCCGTCGCCGCCACCACGGCGGCCTCGCTGCGCCCGTCCAGGCGGGCGGTGGGCTCGTCCAGCAGGAGCACCGACGTGCCGGGCCGGCAGAACGCGCGGGCCAGTGCGACGCGCTGCCGCTGGCCCGCCGACAGGTTCGCGCCGCGCTCGCCGACCACCGTGTCGAACCCCTGGGGCAGGTCGGCCACGAAGCCCGCGTGCGCGGACGCGGCGGCCCGCCGTACGTCGTCGAGAGAGGCCGACGGGGCGCCGAGCCGGATGTTGTCGGCCACGGACACGGAGAACAGGTGCGGGCGCTGGGCGACGAACGCCAGCCGCGCCCGCCAGCCCGCGAGGTCCAGGTCGCGCAGGTCGGTGCCGTCGATCAGGACCCGTCCCCGCGACGGGCGGACGAAGCCGAGGATCAGGTGGAGCAGCGTGCTCTTGCCGCCGCCGCTCTCGCCCACCAGGGCGACCCGCTCGCCCGGGGCGATGGTGAGGCAGACGTCCTCCAGCGCGGCCACGTCACGGCCCGGATAGCGCACGGTCACATGCTCCAGCCGGATCTCCGGCGCCCCCGCGGTCCCGGCCGCGACACCCGGGCTCCCGCCGTCGACGGTCGCGGCGGCGACGCCGGGACGGCCGCCGTCCACGGGCGCGGCCGCGACGCCGGGGCGCTCGCCGTCCGGGGAGGTCTCGTCGTCGGCGGAGCGGTCGAGGACGGCGAAGGCGGCGTCCGCGGCGGCCACCCCCTCCATCGAGGCGTGGAAGCGCGTCCCCATCGCCCGCAACGGCAGGTACGCCTCCGGCGCCAGCAGCAGCACCAGCAGCGCCGTCGTCAGATCGAGCGACCCCCCGAGCAGCCGCAGCCCGATCGGCACCGCCACCAGCGCCAGCGACAGCGACGCGCACAGCTCCAGCACCAGCGACGACAGGAACGCCACCCGCAGGGTCCGCATCGTGGCGCTGCGGTGCTCGTCGGCGACCCGCTGGATGACCGTCGCCTGGTGACGCGCCCGGCCGAACGCCCGCAGTGTCGGCAGCCCGCGCACCACGTCGAGGAAGTGCCCGCCGAGCCGCGACAGCGCCGTGAACTGCCGCTCGGTGACGGCCTTGGTCGTCATGCCGACGAGCGCGCCGAAGACCGGGATGAGCGGCAGCGTGACGAGCACGATGACCGCGCTGGCGAGGTCGGCGGCGAACAGCCGGATCAGCACGGCCACCGGCACCACCGCGGCCACCGCGATCGACGGCAGGTAGCCGGTCAGGTAGTTGTCGAGCCCGTCGAGCCCCCGACCCGCCAGCGTGACGAGCTCGCCGGAGCGGTGCGCGGTCAGCCGGGCGGGCCCGAGCTCCCGCAGGCGCAGCAGCAGCCGGTGGCGCAGCGCCGACTTCACCGCCGTCGCGGTGCGGCCGGCGAAGACGCCCTGCGTCCAGGCCAGCAGCGCGCGCACGCCGACCACGGCGGCCAGCACCGCGAGGGCCGCCGCGGTGAACCTGCCCGACAACACCCCGGCCAGCAGCTCGGCCTGCACCAGCACGAGCAGGCCCGCGAGCACGGCCGCGGCCATGGTGACACCCAGGTGGACGCGGACCGAGCGCTCGGCCCGCATCAGCGCGAGGAGATCCTTGTGCACGAGACCTCAGAAGAAGGAGGGGACGCGGTCGGCGTCCTTCCCTGGCCGGAAAGTCCGCCACACCCATACTTGCGCGCCCAGGATCACCGGCGCGAAGGGCAGCACCATGACACTGAGCACATTCAACGTAGCGCTTGGCGCGCTGTGCTCCAGCAGGTACGGCGCCGCCCCCGCCAGCACCCCCAGCGCCGGCAGCGCGGCCAGCAGCCCCGACACCAGCAACGCCCGCCCCGAGCGGGCGGTCCCGAACGCGCCCGGCGCCCGCCAGCCCAGGAACGTCTGCCCGTGCAGGGCGAACAGCAGCGACACGACCACGCCCAGCAGGAGCCCGAGCGGGTGCACGGGGGAGGCCGTGAAGCCGGTGGCGGCGGCGTACAGGGTCATGCCCCAGCCGAACGACAACCCCAGCGAGCCGAACGCGATCATCGCGTCCCAGAAGCCGCGCCAGCGGGGGCCGTCGACCCTGCGCCGGAACCACAGCCCGGCGTCGCGCAGGATCCAGCTCAGCAGCATGGCCACGACCAGGGGATACAGCCCGAACAGCACCCGCCCCTCCAGCAGCGGGTAGACCCCGAACAGCGTCCCGGCCACCGCCACCAGCCACACCTCGTTGGCCAGCACGTACGGCGCCATGGCGGCCACCATCCGGTCCCGGGTCTCCCGGGTGCGGCCCAGCACCGGCAGCAGCAGCCCGACACCCAGGTCGAACCCCTCAAGGGCGAAATATCCGGCGAGCAGCAGCGCGAAGACGACGAACCACAGCATTTCCATGTCAGGACTCCTCAGTAGCTCAGCGCGGGGGAGCGCGTCTCAGGGGCGGTGGCCCCGAGGTCGGGCGCCTGCGGCCCGCGCCGGATGACCCGGGCGATGAGCACGTAGTCGACGACCGCCAGCAGCCCCAGCACGGCCGTGAACGCGATCAGTGACGCGGTCACCATGCCCGCGGTCAGCCCGGGCGACATGGCGTCGGCCACGGTGAGCTTTTCCCAGATCATCCACGGCTGCCGCCCGACCTCGCGGGCCACCCAGCCGAGGATCGCCAGCGCGAACGGCAGCGGCGTCATCACGATGAGGATCGGATGCGCCCACCGCCTCCGGTGCAGGTTGCGGACCATCGGCAGCATCACGAACAGCACGATCAGCCCCAGCAGCTGCCCGAACTCGATCATGAGTCCGAGCGCGATCGCCGCCCCGGTGTTGTCCCACTTGCCCTCCTGGACGCCGGCGAACTGCGCGTACCCGAAGCCCATCGTGAGGAAGATGCCGATGGCGGCCGTGACCACGCCGGTCCGCAGGGACCTGGTGAAGAACTCCGCCTCGGGGGCGCGCCGCCGCAGCTTGTACGCGCTCGCGCCGACCAGCACCATGCCGCCGGTGAACAGCCCCGCCCCGATCACGTGCGGGAACGAGAAGACCAGCGCCTCGTTCGTCAGCAGGGCGCCGAAGTCGGTCAGCGCCAGCCGGTCGCCGGAGACCAACGCGCCCGCCGGGTTCTGCAGGAACGAGTTGGCCACCATGGTGAAGAACGCGCTCCCGTACGCCGTCAGCGTCACGAGCCAGATGCAGGCGACGTGCGCCCAGCGGGGCAGCCGCCCCCAGCCGAAGATCCACAGCCCCAGGAACGTCGACTCCAGGAAGAACGCCACCAGCGTCTCCATGGCCAGCGGCGCGCCGAAGACGTCCCCCGCGTAGTGGGACAGCCCGCTCCACGCCAGCCCGAACTGGAACTCCATCACCAGCCCGGTGACGATGCCCAGCGCGTAGTTGACGACGTAGACCTGCCCCCAGAACCGCGTCATCCGCTCGTGCAGCGGGTTCCCCGACCGCGCCCAGCGGGTGTGCATGATCGCCACCAGCGGCGCCAGACCCAGCGTGAGCACCACGAACAGGAAGTGCAGGCTGCCCGTCACCGCGAACTGCGTGCGGGCCAGATCGAGTACGTCCA
This sequence comes from Nonomuraea aridisoli, assembly GCF_003236395.1. GTDB lineage: Bacteria > Actinomycetota > Actinomycetes > Streptosporangiales > Streptosporangiaceae > Nonomuraea > Nonomuraea aridisoli. The sequence continues at coordinate 15,530 of NZ_POUD01000104.1, forward strand.
TCACGACTCCGTTGTTGTGCCTATCTACATATAGACAGCCTACATGTAGACTGCCTACATGACGAACGGATGTCTAGGATCGGACACATGAATCCGGACGCGCTGCGCGGGCACATGGACGCGCTGCTGCTCTCAGTGCTGGAGCGGGAGCCGCTGCACGGCTACGCCATCATCGAGGCCCTGCAGGAACGCAGCGGCGGCGCGCTCAGCGTGCCGACGGGCACCGTCTATCCGGCGCTGCGCAGGCTCGAGCGCATCGGCCACCTGTCGAGCGAGTGGGCCACGGTGGGCGGGCGCAGGCGGCGCACCTACCGGCTGACCGAGTCGGGCAGGAAACAGCTCGAGGGTGAACGGTCGGCCTGGCGGGAGTTCACCAGCGTGATCGGCAGCGTGCTGCGGGCGGAGGCGAGCGGCCCGGCGTGACGGGCGGCCGGCCGGTCAGCGCGCGGGGGAGCGGGTCAGGCTCAGGCAGCGCGTCGCGCAGTAGATCTGCAGGCCCCACATGGCCGAGGTCACCAGGTTGGCCAGCACCGTGGGGAGGGCGTCGAGGGTGTTGGGCGCGCTCGCGCCGTACGACAGCAGCAGCGCCAGCCCGCCGGTGGCGGGCAGCGTGACCCAGACGAGCACCGCCATCGACCTGATCGCCAGGCGCGGCCGGCGGATCCAGCGGGCGCCCCGGCTCAGCGCGAAGAGCACGAGCCCGCCGTAGAGCCCGAGGCCGAGCTGGATGACGTCGAGCAGTCGCGAGACCGGCATGAACCACGCCGGCTGGTTGAGCCAGGCGTCGTCGGTGGCCGGATGGAGCCGCCACAACACCGACCACATCGCCACCGTGATCGGGACGCTCACGAACAGCAGCACCCCGAGCCGCCGGCCCGACACGGCGGTCAGCTCCGCCTGGTAGCCGGGCGCGACCTCGCGAATCTCGCCGAACTCCGCCACCGCCAGCCGTTCGGCCTCGGCCCGGTCGACTCCCTCGGCCTCCAGCGCGTCGGCGGCGTCGACCAGGCTGTCGCGGGCCTCGACGACCAGGTCGCGCTTGGGGCCGTGCGGCCCGGACAGTGCGCCGCTGAGCTCGGCCACGTAGTCGTCGATGCGCATGGCCTCAAGTCTAGGGACGCGGGCTTCGGGGTCCCATCCGGGAAAGCCCTGATATCGGCACCGGGTTGATGCGTAGGATAATTCCTACGTATAGTGTCCGGCATGCTCATCTCCTCGATTCTCACCGTCACCGTGCCCGTCGCCGACCAGGACCGCGCGCTCGACTTCTACGCGGGCGTCCTCGCCTTCGAGGTGCGCACCGACAACCCGTTCCCGATGGGCCGCTGGCTCACCGTCGCCCCGAAGGGGGCCGGCACCACGCTGTTGCTGGCCTCCTGGTTCCCTGACATGGCGCCCATCGGCGGCCTGGTCCTCGCCTCCCCCGACCTCGACGCGCTCGCCGACCGGCTGCGGGCCGCCGAGGTCGCCTTCGAGGGGCCGGAGCAGCAGGCGTGGGGCTGTCAGCTGCTTTTCCACGACCCGTTCGGCAACGGCTTCGTGGTCAGCCAGGCGTGAGCGCCGACCACCTGTTCGCCGCGCTGGCCAGCCCGGCGCGGCGGGAGCTGCTGCGGATGTTGCGCGACGAGGGCGCCCAGCCCGCCGGCCGGCTGGCCGAGCGGTTCGACATGAGCCGGCCGAGCGTGTCGGAGCATCTCAAGGTGCTCAAGGACGCCGGCCTGGTCGCCGAGACCCGCAAGGGCCGCGAGCGCCACTACCGGCTGGAGGCGGCGCCGCTCATGGAGCTGCGCGACTGGCTCACCCCGTACGAACGGTTCTGGCGCGAGCGGCTCACGGCGCTCGACGCCCTGCTCGACGACATGGAGGACCAAGATGCCCGCTGAGGATCGCACCGCCATCAGGCTCGACCAGTTTCTCGCGCATCCGCCGTCGAAGGTGTGGCGGGCGCTCACCGAGCCGGAGCTGATGGCCAAGTGGCTCATGCCGAACGACTTCAAGCCCGAGGTGGGGCATCGGTTCACGTTCACCACCCAGCCGAAGAAGGCGGTGGGGTTCGACGGCATCGTGCACTGCGAGGTGCTGGAGATCGAGCCGGAGAAGCTCCTGCGGATCAGCTGGAGCGACGGGAAGCAGGCCGACTGGACGGTCACCTGGCGGCTGGAGCCCGAAGGGCGGGGCACCCGGCTGTTCCTCGACCACGAGGGCTTCGACCCGGACGACGAGGTGCAGCAGCTGTCCCGCCGCATCATGGGCGGCGGCTGGCCCCGCCACTTCCGCACGATCGACTTCCTCGCCGCCACCCTCTGAACGGCCCCTCAGCGGGGGCCCGTTCCGCTCGGCCGGGTTGCTGCCTCCAGCCTTCGCAGGGCCCTCAGCGGGGGGATCGGGGCGCGGCCGACAGCACGTCGGCGATCGTTGCCGGCAGGGATCGCCGGGCCGCCCGGCCGGCACCAAGGACGCGCCAGGCGAGCCACGGGCCCCGGCCCGCCCGGCGGCGCAGCCCGTCGGGCGCGTACGCCAGGACGGTCGGGGGACCGGCCGTGGTGCCGGCTCGCGAGCCCCGGTGGCCGGAGGCGCCCGGGGCGGCGAGCGTGCCCGTGGGGCGGTCGTCGGCCGGCGTGCGCCTGCGCACCAGCCAGCGCAACATCGGCCAGCGCAGGCTCACCCGCATCCCGCGCGGCGTGAGCGCGAACGTGCACTCCTTGACCCGCACCCCCGTCGGGTCGGCGAGCCCGGCGAACCGGCACGCCGACAGGTCGAGCCCGCGCAGCCCCAGGTCGGGCGCCTGCACCTGGCGCAGCGACGTGATCGCGGAAGCGCCGCGCCCGGTCACGGTGGCCGGCCCGCGCAGCACCGCGCCCTCCAGGTCGGCCTGCGAGTCGGTCAGCCGCACCGTCGCCGTGCCCGTCACGCGCACGCCGCGAAGGTCCACGCCGCAGCGCGTGACCGCCACGTCGAGCAGCCCGTCGGCGCGCGCCCTGGCCGCCGACAGCCGCCCGGTGGCCGACAGGTACGCGTCCGCGGCGAAGTGCGCGGCGTCGAACCCGGCGTGGCCGGTGACCTTGCGGAACGAGAGCGTACGGCCGAAGCGGGCGCCCCTGAAGAAGGCGCCGCCGCCGAATCTGGCCCCCTCGAATCTGGCACCGTCGAAGGCGGCGTAGCCGTCGAACCTGGCCCGCTCGCCCGACAGCCCGTGCCCGAACACCGCCTGGCTGAACAGCGCGTCGCGGGCCATCACGGCCCGGTCGAGCGAGACGTGCCCGCGCACGGTGACGCCGTGGAAGGACAGCTCGCGGGCGAACCGGGCGTCGGCCAGCGACACGTTGCCCTCGAACCGGGCGCCGAAGAACGAGGCCAGCCGCTCGAACCGGGCGCCGTCGAGCGACACGTCGCCCGCGAACGTGACGCCGGACAGCCGTACGTCGCCGGTGAAGGTGACCCGGTCGAAGCGGGTCCGGCCGGGCCGGTGGCCGGCGGCCCGCAGGACCCGGGACAGCAGGTCGCTGCTGACGGTGGTGCCGCGCAGGTCGAGCAGGCGGCCGGGGGTGATCGCGCCGAGGGCGGCGCCGAGGTGCTCGGGGGTGAGGTGAGCGAGGCAGAAGCCGGACGGCCGGCTAGCGACTCCGGTGCAGGCAGCCGAGTACGCGCAGGTGACCCAGTCCATGCCTGGGTGATACCCGCCGGGGCTCCGGGTCAAGTTTCGGTGATTTTATGTCTTATCCACTTTTAAGCAGAAATATGCGCACTAATTCGGGTGCGGCGTCGGGCCAGCAGCACGGCGCACGCGACGGCGCCGAGCGCCACGGTGGCGAGCCCCGAGCCGCCGAGCGTCGCCCGCGCGCCCAGCGCCGCGGTGAGCGGCCCGCCGATCGCCGTGCCGGGCGGCGAGGCGGTCAGCGGCGCCGCGCTGCGCGCCGCGAGCATCGCCGCCAGGTGTCGCGGCGGCGCCTTCGCCTGCATGAGCGTCAACGACAGCGCCACGAACGGCCCGTAGATCAGGCCGCCGAGCGCGAAGCACGCGACGGTGACGGCCACCGGCACGTCGAACCCGAACGGCAGCAGCGCCAGCCCCCACCCGACCACGATGGCGACCGTCACCGGCCAGAGCGGCAGCCGCCGCAACGCGCCGACCGCGAGCCCGCCGAGCAGCGCGCCGACGCCGAACAACATCCAGTACAGGCCGAGCAGCGTGCCCGGCGCCCCAAGGTCGCCGGTAGACGGGGCCGTACAGGACATTGAAGAACCAGGTGAGCGTGAGCAGCCCGGCGAGCCAGGCGAGCGGCACGGCGCCGAGGACGACGCCGCGCAGCACGTTGTCGGCGAGCAGCAGCCGCCTGGCCGGCATCCGGCGCAACCGGCGGCCGAACACCAGCGCGCCGGCCACGCCGGGCAACGTGTACGCGGCCACCGCGCCGCCGACCCACAACCCCGCGCTCGCCTGCGGCGCGAGCTCGATGGCCAGCCACGCCACCGCGACGAAGCTCATCCCGTCCCCGAGGTAGGAGACCGCGAAGCCGAGGATCAGCCGCCGGAACACGCGGTCGGCGAGCAACGGCCGGTAGGCGGACGGAACGAGACGTGACATCAGGGGCATTCAGCAGGGTCAGGCGCCGACGTAGGCCGCGAGGTGCTCGCCGGTGAGGGTCGAGCGGGCGGCGACGAGGTCGGCGGGCGTGCCCTCGAAGACGACCCGCCCGCCGTCGTGGCCGGCGCCGGGGCCGAGGTCGATGATCCAGTCGGCGTGCGCCATGACCGCCTGGTGGTGCTCGATCACGATGACCGACTTGCCGGCGTCGACGAGCCGGTCGAGCAGGCCGAGCAGCTGCTCCACGTCGGCCAGGTGCAGGCCCGTGGTCGGCTCGTCGAGGACGTACACGCCGCCCGACTCGCCCATGTGGGTGGCCAGCTTGAGCCGCTGCCGCTCGCCGCCGGACAGCGTGGTGAGTGGCTGGCCCAGGGTGAGGTAGCCGAGCCCGACGTCGGAGAGCCGGGTGAGGATCTTGTGCGCGGCCGGCGTGCGGGCCTCGCCGGAGCCGAAGAACTCCTCGGCCTCGGTCACCGACATCGCCAGCACCTCGCTGATGTCACGGCCGCCGAGACGGTGCTCCAGCACCGCGGCCTGGAAGCGCTTGCCCTCGCACTCCTCGCAGGGGGTGGCGACGCCCGCCATCATCGCCAGGTCGGTGTAGATGACGCCGGCGCCGTTGCAGGTGGGGCAGGCGCCCTCGGAGTTGGCGCTGAACAGCGCCGGCTTCACGCCGTTGGCCTTGGCGAACGCCTTGCGGATCGGGTCGAGCAGCCCGGTGTACGTCGCCGGGTTGCTCCGCCTGGACCCGCGGATCGCGCCCTGGTCGACCGACACCACGCCCGCGCCGGCCGGGATCGACCCGTGCACGAGCGAGCTCTTGCCGGAGCCGGCCACGCCGGTGACGACGACGAGCACGCCGAGCGGGATGTCGACGTCGACGTTCTGCAGGTTGTGGGTGTTCGCGCCGCGGATCGGCAGCGTGCCGGCGGGCTCGCGCACCGTCTTCTTGAGCGCGGCCCGGTCGTCGAGGTGGCGGCCGGTGAGGGTGTCGCTGCTCCGCAGCCCCTCGACGGTGCCCTCGAAGCAGACGGTGCCGCCCGCCGTGCCGGCGCCGGGGCCGAGGTCGATGACGTGGTCGGCGATCGCGATCGTCTCCGGCTTGTGCTCCACGACGAGCACCGTGTTGCCCTTGTCGCGCAGCCGCCGCAGCAGGTCGTTCATCCGCTGGATGTCATGGGGGTGCAGGCCGATGGTGGGCTCGTCGAAGACGTAGGTGACGTCGGTGAGCGAGGAGCCGAGGTGGCGGATCATCTTGACGCGCTGCGCCTCGCCGCCCGACAGCGTGCCCGACGGCCGCTCCAGCGAGAGGTAGCCGAGCCCGATCTCCACGAACGAGTCGAGGATGTGCCGCAGCTTGGCGAGCAGCGGCGCCACCGACGGCTCGTCGAGGTCGCGCACCCAGGCGGCCAGGTCGCTGATCTGCATCGCGCACGCGTCGGCGATGCTGATGCCCCTGATCTTCGACGACCGGGCGGCCGCGCTGAGCCGGGTGCCGTCGCACTCGGGGCAGGTGGTGAAGATGACGGCCCGGTCGACGAAGGCCCGGATGTGCGGCTGCATCGCCTCGCGGTCCTTGGCGAGGAACGACTTCTGGATCCGCGGGATCAGGCCCTCGTACGTCACGTTGACGTTGTCGACCTTGATCCGGGTGGGCTCCTTGTGGAGGAGGTCGTCGAGCTCCTTCTTGGTGTAGTCGCGGATCGGCTTGTCCGGGTCGAGGAAGCCCGAGCCCATGAAGATGCGGCCGTACCAGCCGTCCATGCTGTAGCCGGGGATGGTGAGCGCGCCCTCGGCGAGCGACTTGCCGGCGTCGTACAACTGGGAGAGGTCGAAGTCGGTGACCGAGCCGCGGCCCTCGCATCGTGTGCACATGCCGCCGGTGCGGGTGAAGCTCACCCGCTCGGCCTTACGGTCGCCGCGCTCCACGGTGATCGCGCCGGACGCCCGTACCGAGGCGACGTTGAACGAGAACGCCTGCGGCGAGCCGATGTGCGGCTGCCCGAGCCGGCTGAACAGGATGCGCAGCATCGCGTTGGCGTCGGTCGCGGTGCCGACGGTGGAGCGGGGGTCGGCGCCGAGCCGCTCCTGGTCGACGATGATCGCCGTCGTCAGCCCTTCGAGGACGTCGACCTCCGGCCGCGCCAGCGTCGGCATGAAGCCCTGGACGAACGCGCTGTAGGTCTCGTTGATCAGCCGCTGCGACTCCGCCGCGATCGTGCCGAACACCAGCGAGCTCTTGCCCGAGCCCGACACGCCGGTGAAGACCGTCAGCCGGCGCTTCGGGATCTCGACGCTGACGTCCTTCAGGTTGTTCACCCGCGCGCCCTGCACGCGGATCAGATCGTGGCTGTCGGCGACGTGCGCAGCGGGCGACTGCGTGTCCGTCCTCGTGGTCATGCTCATTCCATCTCCATCTGGTGGGTCTTGTCGGGCGGAGCCGCCTCCGCGTTCTCCGTCGGCGTCGCCTGCGTCGATTCAACCAGTTGCGGGCGCTATGTCCTGCGGCGTCTCAGGACCCCGGCGCGGTCCTCACGTGGAGACCCGGCGCGCGCCGCGAAGCTCTGGCACGCCCGGCCGTCACCGCAGTTCGACGATGCGGATCAGGTTGCCCGCGGGGTCGCGGAAGGCGCAGTCGCGCACGCCGTACGGCTGGTCGGTTGGTTCCTGGACGACGTCGGCGTCGCCGGCCTGCAGCCGCTCGAAGGCGGCGTCGAGGTCGGCGGTGGCCAGGTTGACGCCGGCGTAGCAGCCCTTGGCCATCATCTCGGCGATGACGCGCTGCTCCTCCTCGGTGATGCCGGGGTCGGCGGCCGGCGGGTACAGGACGATGGACGTGCCGGGCTGCTCGGGGGGACCGACCGTGATCCAGCGCATCCCGCCGTGGCCGACGTCGTTGCGGACCTCGAAGCCCAGCGTGTCGCGGTAGAAGGCCAGGGCGGCGTCCGGGTCGTCGTGCGGCAGGAAACACGTCTGAATGGTGATGTCCATGGGGTCAGGCTAGGTGCCGCTCGAAGGGGGCGCTTCTCGATTCCTGACCGGTCCGCCGGCACGGCCGGCGCGCCCGCGGCGGGAGCATGGAATGCTGGGCACGGGTATGTGGTTGACACGGACGCAACACAGCGACGACGAGCAAGGAGCCACCTGTGGCGACCATCGAGGTGACCGAGAAGAACTTCAACGACATCGCCGACAAGGGGATCGTCCTGCTCGACTTCTGGGCCGAGTGGTGCCCGCCGTGCAAGAAGTTCGGGCCGATCTTCGAGCAGGCGTCCGACAAGCACGACGACATCACGTTCGGCAAGATCGACACTGACGCGGAGCAGGCTCTCGCGCAGGGCTTCGAGATCACCTCGATCCCGACCCTGATGGCCATCCGCGACGGCATCGTGGTCTTCGCCCAGGCCGGCGCCCTCCCGTCGCTCGCGCTCGAAGACCTCATCCGCCAGGTCCGGGCGCTCGACATGGACGCGATCCGGGCCGAGCTCAGCGAGGAGCTGAAGAACGCCCAGCAGAGCTGACGACACACCGGAAAGCCCCGCCATCCCGGCGGGGCTTTCGCGTGCCCGGGGTCAGGGCTTGCGGCCGACGCCGACGTACCCGAAGGTGATGCTGTCGCCGCCGAGGTGCGGCTCGTCGGGACGCCAGCCGTTCGGGTGCGTCAGCCCCGGCTCGGCCAGTTCGTAGCCGTCGAAGAAGCGCAGGACGCCCTCGCGGGTGCGCAGGTGCAAGGCGGCCGTGCTCTTGCGGTAGATCTCCTCCGCCTCCGGCGTGGTGTCCGGGGTGGTGTCCACGGCGTGGCTGATCACCAGATGGCTGCCCGGCGCGCTCACGTCCCGCACCTTGCCCACCAGGTCGTAGGCGATCTCGTCGGGGACGAAGTGCAGCAGCGCCAGCATCAGGAACGCCACCGGCCGGTCGAAGTCGACCATGCCGTTCAGCTTGTCGAGCAGCACGTCGGGCTCGCGCACGTCCGCCTGGAGGAAGTCGACGTTCTCCGTCCTGGCCAGCAGGGCCCTGCCGTGCACGCACACCACGGAGTCGTAGTCGACGTAGACCACGCGCGCGTCCCGCGCGATCTCATGGGTGTTGCCCTGGGTCGGCAGCCCCGCGCCCAGGTCGACGATCTGCCGCACGCCGGAGCCGACCACATGACGCACGGCCCGGCGCAGGAACGCCCGGTTCGCACGGGCGCCTTCCCTGGTGTGGGGGAACGTCTTGAGGATCTGCTCCGCCGCTGCGCGGTCGGCTGCGAAGTTGTCCTTGCCGTCGAGGAAGTAGTCGTACATCCGTGCGACGTTGGGGACGTTCGGGTCGACCCCCTCCGGAGCGCTATCCACGTTTTCTCCCAACATTGACCGTTTTGGGGGCGATCATAGCCGGGCGATCCGTGATGCATCGGGTTTCCCTGGGGCTCATGGTGAGACCTGGATCACTCCGGGAGCAGACGCCCTCCGGCCGGAGGGCGTCTGGTCGCAGGGGGATCAGCCGCGGTAGAGCTCCGCGACGCGGAAGGCGAGGTCGAGAGACTGGCCGCGGTTGAGCCGGGGGTCGCAGGCCGTCTCGTAGCGGGTGGCGAGGTCCATCTCGCCGATCTCGTGGCCGCCGCCGACGCACTCGGTCACGTCGTCGCCGGTGAACTCGATGTGGATGCCGCCCGGGTGGGTGCCGAGCGAGCGGTGCACCTCGAAGAAGCCGGCCACCTCGTCGAGCACGTCGTCGACCCGCCGCGTCTTGTGGCCGCTCGGCGCCTCGAACGTGTTGCCGTGCATCGGGTCGCAGATCCACGCCACCCGGGCTCCGCTCGCGGTGACCTCCTTGACCAGCGCGGGCAGCAGATCACGGATCTTGGAGGCGCCGAAGCGGGTGATGAACGTCAGCCGCCCGGCCTCGTTGGACGGGTTGAGCTTCTCGATGAGCGCCAGCGCGTCGTCGGGCGTGGTGGTCGGGCCCAGCTTGACGCCGATCGGGTTGCGGATCTTCGAGAAGAAGTCGATGTGCGCGCCGTCGAGCTGGCGGGTGCGCTCGCCGATCCAGACCATGTGGGCCGAGACGTCGTACGGCCGGCCCGTGCGCGAGTCGATGCGGGTGAGCGCGCGGTCGTAGTCGAGGATGAGCGCCTCGTGCGAGGAGTAGAACTCGACGGTGTGGAACTCCTCGGGCTCGGCCCCGCAGGCCCGCATGAACGCCAGCGCCTGGTCGATCTCCCGGGCCAGCTGCTCGTAGCGGCGGCCGGCGGGCGACTCGGCGACGAAGTCCTGGTTCCAGGCGTGCACCTGGCGCAGGTCGGCGTAACCGCCCTTGGTGAAGGCGCGGGCGAGGTTGAGCGTCACGGCCGAGGAGTGGTACGCCTTGAGCAGCCGCCACGGGTCGGGCCTGCGCGCCTCGGGGGTGAAGTCGAACCCGTTGACCATGTCGCCGCGGTAGGCGGGCAGCTCGACGCCGTCACGCACCTCGGTGGGCTTGGAGCGCGGCTTGGCGAACTGCCCGGCGACCCGGCCGATCTTCACCACCGGCACCTTGCCCGCGTAGGTCAGCACGATCGCCATCTGCAGCAACGTCTTGAGCTTGTTGCGCACGTTGTCGGCGGTGGCGCCGGAGAAGGTCTCGGCGCAGTCGCCGCCCTGCAGGACGAACGCCTCGCCGCGGACGACGGCGGCCAGCTGGTCCTTCAGCTGGTCGCACTCGCCGGCGAAGACGAGCGGGGGCAGGCCGCCGAGCTCGGCGACGACTTTCTCGAGCTCGCCGCGGTCGGGCCACTCGGGCTGCTGCGCCGCGGGGAGGGCCCGCCAGGAATCAAGATCCACGAGATTGCTGCTCACGAGATACGAGGGTATTCCACTGGCCCGGCCCCACCGACCCTCGTGTCCACGTTGTGAGAATGCGGTGATACGCGTACGAACTCAGCGCGGGTCAAACTTCCTTGACCGTCACGTGCTCGGGGCGGACGCCGTGGCCGATGAACCGCCGGGCCAGCCGGTTGACCAGCGGCAGCCGCGCCGGGTTGCGCGGCAGCCGCGGCGGGCCGGAACCGGTGCTGAGCGCCGGCCTGATCACCCGGTTCTGCACCACCCGCTGGGCGGCCTGCGTGAACCGGGTGGGGAACATCCGGCGCCGCTGCAGCAGGTGGAGCGTGGACTCCGGGATCGGCGCCCCCGACCGCAGTGAGCCGGCCAGCAGGTTGGCGGCGGCGACGGCGTCCTGCACGGCGAGGTTGATGCCCACCCCGAACACCGGTGACATGGCGTGCGCGGCGTCCCCGATGCACAGGAACCCGGGCAGGTGCCAGCGGCGCAACCGGTTGAGCGCGACCGTGAGCACGCTGACGTCGTCGTACCCGCGGATCTCGCCGATCCGGTCGCCCAGCCAGGGCAGCAGCTCCGCGACCGGGCCGCGCAGCGCGTCGATGCCGCCGCGGACGAGGTCGTCGTAGCCGCCCTTGGGGATGAGGTACGCCAGCTGCCAGTAGGTGTCGCGGTTGATCGCCACCATCATGTGGCCGCCCGAGATCCGCAGGAACGGGTCCTCCCGGTCGGTGTCGTGCCGGGGGAGCCGGAACCACACCACGTCCATCGGCGCGTCGAGATCCTCCGGGACGAGCCCGGCACGCGCGCGCAGGGTGGAGGTCCTCCCGTCGGCGGCGACCGTGAGGTCGGCCCTGATCTCGTGGTCGCCGGACGGGTCGCGGTAGCGCAGCCCGCGCACGACGCCGTCCTCGCGGATCAGGTCGTACGCCTCGGCGTTCATCAGCAGCCGGAACCCGGGGTAGCGCCGGGCGGCCGACGTGATGAGCTCCAGGAAGTCCCACTGCGGGACGAAAGCGATGTAGTCGAATTTGCCCGGCATCCCGCGCAGGTTGGCGATTCTCACCTCACCGGCGTCCGTGACGAAGCTGAGGCGGTACGCCTTGTGGTGCGGGAGCTTCAGGAAGTCGCCGGCCAGCCCCAGCTCGTCGAGCACCTGCAGCGTCGAGGGATGGATCGTGTCGCCCCTGAAGTCGCGCAGGAAGTCACCGTGTTTCTCCAGCAGCGTCACCTCGACGCCCGCTCTGGCGAGGATCAGCGCGAGCACCGCGCCCGCCGGACCGCCGCCCGCTATTACGCATCCCATAATTCATCACCCAATGAAATTGTCTCACGCCGTGGGAAAAGCGCAAGGCGTCCGGGCCATCCGACATGCCCGAGTGGCCGAAGTACATGCGTCAGCCGTCTCTCGCTGCGGAGTGGACGATGAACGACGAGCTCCACGCCCTCTCCGGCGCCTACGCCGTGCACGCGCTGCCGTCCGCGGAGCGGGCGCGGTTCGAGGCGCACCTGCCGGGGTGTCCCGCCTGCGCGGCCGAGGTCCGCCGGCTGCGCGAGACGGCCGCCCGCCTGGCCGAGACGGCGGCCGAGCCGCCCCCGCCGTCCC
>NZ_POUD01000105.1 GCF_003236395.1 Nonomuraea aridisoli
GCCCAGCCGGCCGCCGCGCCGCCGCAGGAGCGGCCGCGGGACGTTCCCGCCTGGGAGTCGATCACCCTCTCACGGCGGCCCGACCGGCCCGGCGTGCGGCAGCTGCTGCGTCACGCCGCCTCCGACGTCGTACGGCTGAACGGCACCGGCGCCGGGGAGGCCGACCCGGCGCTGCTGCTGGCGCTGGCCCGCTTCGGCGGCGTGTCCTGCGTGCTGCTCGGCCAGGACCGCCGCAACCAGACGGACACCGGGCCGCTGGGGCCGGCGGCGCTGCGCGCGGCCCGGCGCGGCATGCGGCTGGCCCGCGAGCTGGGGCTGCCGCTCGTCACCGTCGTCGACACCCCCGGCGCGGCCCTGTCGGCGGAGGCGGAGAAGGGCGGGCTGGCCGGCGAGATCGCCCGCTGCCTGGCCGAACTGGTCACCCTGGAGACGCCGACGCTCTCCCTGCTGCTCGGCCAGGGCAGCGGGGGCGGCGCGCTGGCGCTCGTCCCGTGCGACCGGGTGCTCGTCGCCCAGCACGGATGGTTGTCGCCGCTGCCGCCGGAGGGGGCCAGCGCGATCGTGCACCGGGACGTCGAGCACGCCGCGCAGGTGGCGCAGGCGCAGGGGGTGCGTTCGGCCGACCTGCTCGCCGCCGGCATCGCCGACCGGATCGTCCCCGAGCACCCGGACGCCGCCGCCGAGCCGAAGGCGTTCTGCGTGCGTGCCGGGCGCGAGGTCGAACGCGAGCTCGCCGCCCTGCTGCACGCCCCCCGCGCCGAGCTGCTCGACCGGCGGCTGCACCGCTACCGGCTGCTCGGTCGTCACCTCCCGGCCGGCGACGCGGTGGCCTGACCCGCCCCCGGCGGCACGTGCTGGACGGCGAGGCGGATGGGGGCGTTGGCGGCGCCGTAGCCGTCGTAACCGCCCTTGCGCTGGACGAGCTCGACGAAGACGCGGCCGACGGTGACGGTGTACAGGTGCCAGAACTCGCCGCCGCTCTCGTCGCGGTCGTACAGCACGCCGAGCTCCCGCAGCTCGGGATCGACGTCGTGGCGGGCCTCCAGGTCGTCGTAGTAGTTGCCGGGGATGGGCAGCAGCAGCTCCGGATGGTCGCGGCGCAGCCGGCGGGCCACCGTCAGCAGATCGTCGCAGGCCAGCGCCACGTGCTGGCGCGGCAGGTCGCCCGCGCCGACCTCGGCGATGTTGATCACCATCCGCACCTCGCCGCCCGGCGCGGCCATGGCCTTGCTGCGCAACATCCCGTACGGGTCCGGCACCTCCAGGCTGCCCTGGGAGCGCAGGCCGAGCACACTGCGGTAGAACAGCGCCGCCTCGTCGAACTGGTGCCACGGCTGGGTGAGCGCCACGTGGTCGACGCCGGTGATCTCCCCCGGCACCCGCCGCTCCGGGGAGAAGTCCGACAGCCAGGCGGTGTCGCAGAAGAAGATCTCGGTGCCGTCGGGCGCGGCGACGGCGTCCAGTCGGGCCTCCTGCGGCGCCCGTTCACGAGGCAGCACGGGTGACAGCAGCGTCTCCGCCCGCTTGACCGCGCCCGCCGGGTCGGGGCTGTCGAGCCCGATCGCGATCAGCGCCGGCTCGGCGCCGGTGGCGTTGAGCAGCAGCCGCGCCCCGCCCTGCTCCCACAGCTCGACGGGCTTGGTCGGGTGCGACCCCGTGGGGGCGAAGCCGAGCCCGGACAGCAGGTCGCGCAGCGGCCCGGCGTCGGCCAGCTCGGCGAAGGCGAACCCGGTCGGCACGACGGGGTGGGCGAACCCGCGCAGGGTGTCCTCCAGCGCGATCAGCGAACGCATGCCGTCGCGGGCCGTGCGCGCGGTGTCGGCCTGGCGGAAGTGGTCGTTGAACACCTCCAGTGACAGCGGGCCGTCGTACCCGGCGTCGAGCACGTGCCGGACCAGCCCGGCGACGTCGAAACTCCCCTGGCCGGGGAAGCAGCGGTAGTGGCGGCTCCACTGCAGCACGTCCATCGCCAGCCGGGGCGCGTCGGCCAGCTGCAGGAAGAAGATCTTCTCTCCGGGGACGGCCTCGATGCCGATCGGGTCGGAGCCGCGCGACAGGATGTGGAAGCTGTCCAGGCACACCCCCAGGGCGGGGTGGTCCGCTTGGCGGACGATCCGCCAGGCGTGCAGGTACTCGTTGACGTGCCGCCCCCACGCCAGCGCCTCGTAGGCGATGCGCACGCCGTGCGCGGCGGCCCGTTCGGCCAGCAGGCGCAGGTGCTCGGCGGCCAGGTCGTCGTCGCCGATCGCGTACGGGGAGACGTTCGAGCAGACCAGCAGCAGGTCCGCCCCGAGGCGCTCCATGACCTCGAACTTGCGCTCGGCCCGGCGCAGGTTGCGCTCCAGCAGCTCGGCGGGCATCGCCTCGAAGTCGCGGAACGGCTGGTAGAGGTCGATGGTCAGGCCCAGGTCGGCGGCGCGGGCCCGGATCTCCTCGGGCGGCAGCGGGCAGACCAGCAGGTCGTTCTCGAAGATCTCCACGCCGTCGAACCCGGCGGCGGCGATCGCCTCCAGCTTCTCCGTCAGCGTGCCGCTCACCGAGACGGTGGCGATGGACTTACGCACCGGTTCCTCCTTCAGACGGCGACCAGGTCGGTCAGGTGGGCGAGCATCCGCTCGGGGTCGGGCTCGCGTCCGGTGAACAGGCGGAAGGCGTGCGCGGCCTGGAAGACGACCATGCCGCCGCCGTCGAGGGTGCGGCAGCCCATGGCGCGCGCCTGCCGGAGCAGCTCGGTCTCCAGCGGCCGGTAGACGATGTCGGCCACCCACAGGTCCGGGCGCAGCAGCCGGGCCGGCAGCGGCAGGCCCGGATGGTGCGCCATCCCCGTCGGCGTCGCGTGCGCCAGCCCGTCGGCCCGCGCCAGCAGCTCCGGCAGCTCCGCCGCCGCCGCCGGGCGCGCCCGCCCGTCGCCGAACCGCCCGCACAGCTCGCCGGCCAGGGCCTCGGCCCGCTCGGGGACGGCGTCCACCACGGTGACACGATCGGCGCCGAGCGTCAGCAGCGCGTGCGCCACCGCCGCCCCGGCGCCGCCCGCGCCGAGCTGCACGACGCGGCGGGTGGGCGCGTCCGGCAGGCCGCGGGCGAACGACTCGGCGAACCCCGTCCAGTCCGTGTTGTGGCCGACCGCCCGCTCCCCCTCGAAGACCACGGTGTTGACCGCGCCGAGCATGCGGGCGTCCGGCGACAGGTCGTCCAGGTGCGGGATGACGCTCTGCTTGCACGGGTGGGTGATGTTCAGCCCGTCGTAGCCGAAGCGGCGGGCGGTGCGGACGAGGTCGCCCACGTCGAGGCCGAGCCGGTCGGTCTCGAGCAGCCGGTAGACGTAGGCGAGCCCGTGGTGCGCGGCCTCCTGCTCGTGCAGCGGCGGGCTCAGTGAGGGGCCGATGCCCGCGCCGATCAGCCCGACCAGGAACGAGGCCATCAGTGATCTTCCTTTCGGCGGTGCGCGACGTGCCTCTAATGTACGGACTAGTGAGTTAGCTCGCCAGCCTCGGGGTGGCCGGCCTGCCGCGTGTTCTCCACGGATATCCCGTACCAATCCTGCGGAATCCGTACGGAAGTCATCACTTGCCTGCGAAATCCGGGAAGTACGGCGGGCGACACGGACGGCCACCGGGCGGCCCCGGCCTCGGCGGCACGCTTTTCGCATCAGGTACGCCCCATGGACGCCTTTACTCCCGCATCTAGAGAGGACCGGAGGTCAATTCCGCTCTTGATGGGACGCCTGGGGACCCATAGCCTTTCGCTGACCGTTCCCGACTTCACGGGTAAGGAGCGTCATGAGTCACACCCCGGCGTCGGAACCGCCCCAGGAACGGAACCCGTACGAACGACTCCCCTTCCGGACTGTCGCGCGACGGCGGTGACACACCGGCCGACGGTCGCACGGCGACTCGGTCAGGCGTCCCGCGGGCCCGGATCGCCTGCTGCACGGGTGTTGCGGGCAGGTGACACAGCGGTTTCGAACCGTACAAAAGAGGCCCGTGAATAGCGTGCAACCATAAATAAGCGATCTTATGGGCACATGGCGCGTTCCACAGGGGAAAGAATCCCTACCGGAACTGCGAAAAGCCCCATCGAGGACGGTCGCGCAGCGGCACGCCCGGGGGTTTTCGGCCATCCCATGACTGCCGCAAACCATGACACAGAACCCCTGGTCCTGTCCATAGGGACCACGGATCAGGTGGATCTTTCCGGAATTCGGCATTACGGATCGGACAGCCGTCGATACCAACTCCGTAACATCGCAGATCAGGCTATTTAATCGAAACATTGATCAATGATCATATTTCGCACTAACTAGCAGCGCCGACGCTAGTTCGGACAAAGGAGACCTGTCGTGTCCCATAGGCGGAGACTTGGGAGATTAGTCGCGGCGGTGACAGGAGGCGCACTTCTGCTGTCAGCCTGCGCACAGGACGGCGGCGGGGCGAGCGAACCCTCGGGCTCCGCCTCTCCTGGCGCCACGACGGCGCAGACGATCACCTACGCCGGCGAGCAGGAGTTCAACTCCTACAACAGCATCACGGTGAACAACCTCGTCAACAGCACGGCCATGCAGCGGGTGCTGCTCGGCTTCTGGTACTACGGCGAGAACGGCGCCATCACGCCGGACAAGGACTTCGGCACCTACACGAAGACCTCCGACTCGCCGCTGACCGTCGAGTACGAGTTCAACGCCAAGGCGGTCTGGTCCGACGGCACGCCGATCGACTGCGACGACGCCCTGCTGTTCTGGGCCGCCAAGTCGGGCAAGATCAAGGGCTTCCAGGTCGACGGCACCACCGGCGTCGAGCTGGTCAAGGCGCCCGAGTGCAACGCGGGCGACAAGAAGTTCGCCTTCGAGTACTCCGAGCCGTTCGCCGACTGGGACAGCAACGGGCCCGGCGCCGCGGACGTGCTGCCCGCGCACGTGGCCTACAAGGCCGCCGGCATGAGCGAGGCCGACTTCATCGCCGCGGTCAAGGCCGAGGACGCCGACAAGCTGGCGAAGGTCGCCGAGTTCTACAACGAGGGCTGGGTCATCGACGGCGGCATCTCCGACATGTCGCTCTTCCCGGCCTCGGGACCGTACAAGATCTCCGCTATGGCGCCCGGCCAGTCGCTGACGCTCACCGCCAACGACAAGTGGTGGGGCACCCCGGCCGCGACGCCGACCATCGTCATGCGCGTCATCTCGCAGGAGGAGCAGGCCCAGGCCCTGCAGAACCGCGAGGTCAACCTCATCGAGCCGCAGCCCAACCCCGACCTCCTCGCCCAGCTCGAAGGCATGCAGGGCGTCACGGTGCACACCGGTGACCAGTACACCTACGAGCACCTGGACTTCAACTTCGACTCCAGCGACTTCAAGGACAAGAGGCTGCGCGAGGCGTTCGCCAAGTGCGTGCCCCGGCAGCTCATCGTGGACAACCTGATCAAGCCCCTCGCGCCCGAGGCGCAGGTGCTGCAGGTCCGCAACGCGTACCCGTTCGAGGCCGACTACAACACCATCGCCAACGGCAGCGGCCACGAGAAGTACGCCCAGCCGGACATCGCGGGCGCCAAGGCGCTGCTCGAGGAGGCCGGCAAGGTCGGCATGGAGGTCCGGCTCGGCCACAACGAGCCCAATCCGCGCCGCACCCAGGAGACGCAGCTGATCGCCGACTCCTGCGGCCAGGCCGGCTTCAAGATCATCGACGCCGGTGACGAGAAGTTCTTCGAGTCCGGCGGCCCGCTCTACACCAACGCCTACGACGTGGCGCTGTACGCCTGGACCGGCTCGGCCGAGGTCTCCGGGTGGGCCTCCACCTTCACCACGGCCAAGGAGTGCACCGAGCAGGGCAAGGAGAACAACAACGGCTGCTACTCCAACAAGGAGGTCGACGAGCTCATCAAGCAGCTCAACGCCGAGGTCGACAAGACCAAGCACGCGCCGATCATCGCCCAGATCGAGAAGATCCTCTGGGACGACCTGGCCACGATCCCGCTGTTCGCCCACCCGAGCCTGCTGGCCTGGGACGAGCAGCTGCAGAACATCGTGCCCAACCCCGCCCAGTCGTCGGTGACCTGGAACATGGACAAGTGGACCCTGGCGCCATAGCCGTCCGATAACTCGAACCATCAGCAATGGGCCGGGGAGCCACCGCTCCTCGGCCCATGTGCAAAGGACTCCTTCGCCATGAACCTAGGGAGTACTGAGTGATCGCCTTCATCGCCCGAAGACTGGTCACCTCCTTCTTCGTCCTGCTGGCCGCCACCATGGTCATCTTCGGGCTGACGTCGATCGCCGGCGACCCACTGGCCGACCTCAGAGAGCTTCCCGGTCCCGACCGGGAACGCCGCATGGCCGACCGCATCGAACGGATGAACCTCGACAGCCCCGTCTGGCTCAGATACCTGAGCTGGCTCGGTGACCTGTTCCGCGGCAGCCTCGGCGTCAACCGCGACGGCCAGGACGTGGCCGTCCTGCTCCGCGACGCGCTGTCGGCGACGCTCCAGCTCGTCGTGGCCGCCACCGTGCTGGCCGTCGTCATCGGCGTGATCGTGGGCATCATCTCGGCACTGCGGCAGTACAGCGCCTTCGACTACGGCGTCACCCTGGCCGCCTTCGTCTGCTTCTCGCTGCCGCTGTTCTGGGTCGCAGTCATGCTCAAGCAGTACATCGCCATCGAGTTCAACGACTGGCTGCGCGACCCCGTCATCCCGCCGCTGGTCATCGGCGTGCTGGCGCTGGCCGCCGGGCTGATCTGGGCCGCGATCGCGATCGGCGACCGGCGCACCAAGCTCGCCGCGTTCGGCGCGGGGGCCGCCGTCACCGTCGTGACGCTCACCCTGCTGTCGGCGACCCGCTGGTTCGCCGACCCGGGCATCGGCGTCGTCGGCCTGGCGGTGCTCGCGGGCGGCACGGCGATCGGGCTGACCGTGCTGATCTCCGGCCTGCAGTACCGAGGCCCGCTGTACGCGGCGCTGGCCGCCGCGGGGCTCGGCGTACTGTTGTCGGAGATCCTCGATCCGGTGCTGGCCGACCCCAGCTGGACGGAGATGTTCGGCCTCGCCCTCGTGACGGTGGCCGTCTGCGCCGCCCTCGGCTACGGGCTCGGCGGCCTGCTCCGCCACCAGGCCATCACCGGAGCCGTGGCGACCGGCCTGGTCACCGGCGGCCTGATCTTCCTCGACCGCATGCTGCAGGCGTTCGCCGCCTACAGCGACCGGGTCCGCGGCCGCCCGATCTCCACGATCGGCTCGCGAACGCCGAACTTCACCGGCGACTTCTGGGAGACCAACCTGGACGCGGCCGGCCACCTGCTGCTGCCGACCATGGCGCTGATCCTCATCTCGCTGGCCACCTACACCCGCTACAGCCGCTCCAGCATGCTCGAGGTGATGAACCTCGACTACGTGCGCACCGCCCGGGCCAAGGGCCTGCCGGAACGCACGGTGATCACCAAGCACGCCTTCCGCAACGGCATGATCCCGATCACCACGCTGATGGCCGTCGACTTCGCCTCCGTGATCGGCGGCGCCATCGTGACCGAGAACGTCTTCGGCTGGCAGGGCATGGGCAACCTCTTCATCGAGGGGCTCCAGCAGGTGGACCCCGCCCCCGTCATGGCGTTCTTCATCGTCTCGGGGACGGCGATCGTCGTCTTCAACATGCTCGCCGACATCGTCTACGCCTATCTCGACCCGCGGATCAGGCTGTCTTGACTACTCCCCGCCAGAAGGACAGGGATCCCAGCCCTCACGGGCCGGGGTTCCTGCTTCATCGACGACCGCACCCCGGAAGATCCGGATTGTCTGACGTCATCTCCACAGGCGGGCACGGCAAGACCTGCCGCCAGGATGTTCTTGGCCGCGTTGACGTCCCTGTCGTGCAGGGCGCGGCAGGACGGGCAGCGCCACGTCCGGGTGCCGAGGGGCAGTACGGCGAGCAGATGCCCGCACGCCGAGCACGTCTTGGAACTGGGACACCAGCGGTCGATCACGATCAGGCGGCGACCGTACCTGACCGCCTTGTACTCCAGCATCGAGCGGAACGTGCCCCAGCTCGCGTCGGAGATCGCTTTGGCGAGCCGCCGATTGCGGACCATGCCCGTGACGTTCAGGTCCTCGATCACGATCACGTCGTGGTCACGGACCAAGCGGGTGCTGGTCTTGTGCAGGAAGTCCGCGCGCGAGGCGGCGACCTTGCGGTGGGCGCGGGCGACCTTCGCCCTGGCCTTGCGCCGGTTGTTCGACCCCGGCTGCCTGCGGGCCATGCGCCGCTGGTAGCGGGCCAGGCGGCGTTCCCGCCTGACCAGGTGGCGGGCATTGGCGATCTTCTCGCCGTCGGAGGTGACCGCGAAGTCTGTGACGCCGAGATCCACACCGACCGCCCTACCGGCCGGTGGAGCCTGCTCGGGATCCGCGACCTCGACGGCCAGCGAAACGTACCAGCGTCCGCACGGATCCCGCGACACCGTCATAGCCGCGTACTGATGTCTGACCGTCTGCTGGAGCGCCACGCTCGACACCTCGGACAGGAACGCCAGATCCGGGTCATGCTTCAGCGCGGTCAGATACCGGTCGCTCTCGGCGTACGAGGTCGTGACTCCTTCGGTGCGGTAGCGGGCCTGACGCCAGGCCAGGACCTTGTTCCACACCAGGCGCACACAGCCGAACGTGCGGTTCAGGACCGCCTCCTGCTGCGGAGTCGGATACGCCCGCATCTTGAACGCCGAACGCATGTTCGGACACTACCAGCGCAACAAGATCAGCAAGCGAGGAATGTCATGAACGTTTCGCCTTCTGGGCTGTCCCGGCTTCCTGGGGCAGCCCCTTGCGGGGTGCCGGTTCCTCCCGACCCCGAAGCTGAAGGACCCGGTTTCCTCCAGACGACGCGGTGAAGGAGAACCACCCATGACGATCAGCGCCCCGGCCTCAGGGGCCGCGCAGGGCATGACCGTCGTCGCACGCACCCAGGGCCAGATGGTCCGCCGGCGGTTCTTCCGGCACCGCGCGGCGCTCGTCGGCATGCTGGTCTTCGGCGGCGTCGTGCTGCTGGCGTTCACCTCCATCGGGATCGGCCCCATCCCCGGCTGGTGGGACAAGTCGTACCTCACGACCGGATCGCTGGTGAACCAGGGGCGGCCGACGCTCAGCCTGGTGCCGGAGTTCCTCGGCGGCGAGGGCATCCGCTTCGGCGAGCACCCGTTCGGGCAGGACAACATCGGCATCGACTACTTCGCGCTGACCATGCGCGGCGCCCAGCAGTCGATCATCGTGGCGTTCATCGTCGCGATCGTGGCCACGACCGTCGGGACGCTCGCCGGCGCGTTCGCCGGATATTTCAGGAAGTGGACGGAGTCGGTCATCATGCGGCTGACCGACGTCATGATCACCATCCCGATCCTCATCATCGCCGCCATCGTCGGGCGCACGTTCGGCGACTCCGGCATCGTGATCCTGGCCGTCTGCATCGGCCTGGTCACCTGGCCGACGCTGGGCCGGCTGGTGCGCGGCGAGTTCCTGTCGCTGCGCGAGAAGGAGTTCGTGGAGGCGGCGCGGGCGGTGGGCACCTCCGCCGGCCGGATCATCTTCCGGCACGTTCTGCCGAACACGATCGGCGTCATCATCGTCAGCGCCACCCTCGCCGTGGCCAACGCGGTGCTGCTGGAGTCGGCGCTGTCGTTCCTCGGCGTGGGCGTGCAGCCGCCCGACGTCTCCCTCGGCCAGCTGATCGACACCTACCGCAGCGCCATGACCACGCGGCCGTGGTTGTTCTGGTGGCCGGGCGTCTTCATCATCGCGATCGCGCTGTCCATCAACTTCATCGGCGACGGCCTGCGCGACGCCTTCGACCCACGACAGACCCGGGTGCGTGCCTGATGCGGAATTCCCCCAACGAGATCCTCCGCGTGGAGGACCTGACCGTCGAGTTCCCGACCGACGACGGCGTCGTCCACGCGGTGCGCGGGGTGTCGTACGCGTTGCACGAGCGCGAGGTGCTCGGCATCGTCGGCGAGTCGGGCTCCGGCAAGTCGGTCTCCTCGCTCGCCGTCATGGGGCTGCTCCCCCGCGGCGCCCGCGTCCGGGGCAGGATCCTCTACCGCGGTGAGGACGTGCTGAAGCTGCCGGCCCGCAGACGGCGGGCGCTGCGCGGCGGCAAGATCGGCATGATCTTCCAGGACCCGATGACGGCGCTGAACCCCGTGCACACGATCGGCGACCAGCTCGCCGAGGCGGTGCTGGCGCACGGCCTGGTGCCGCGCAGGCAGGCGCTGGCCCGGGCCAAGGAGATGCTCGACCTGGTCGGCATCCCGCAGGCCGAGGCGCGGCTGCGCAGTTACCCGCACGAGTTCTCCGGCGGCATGCGGCAGCGCGCGATGATCGCCATGGCGGTGATCAACAGCCCGGACGTCATCATCGCCGACGAGCCGACCACCGCGCTCGACGTGACCGTGCAGGCGCAGATCCTGGAGAAACTCCTGGAGGTCAAGGACGCCGTCAACGCCGCGATCGTGCTGATCACGCACGACCTCGGCGTGGTCGCGGGCACCGCGCACCGGGTGCTGGTGATGTACGCCGGCAAGCCGGTGGAGATCGGCGACACCGACACGGTCTTCTACCGGCCGCGCATGCCGTACACGGCGGGGCTGCTCGGCTCGATGCCGTCGCTGGAGACCTCGGGCGGGCGGCTGCGCCCGATCGGCGGCGCTCCCCCGTCGCTGATCAACCTGCCGCCCGGCTGCCCGTTCTCGCCGCGCTGCCCGCTGGCCGACGGCACCTGCACGGCCGAGGAGCCCGGCCTGGCGGAGGCCGGTGAGGGCGGTCACCTGGCCGCCTGTCACCACTGGCGCGACGTCGCCGCGGCGCCCGATCCCACCGCACTGTTCCGTACCGAGAGCGAGGCCGTCTGATGACCGCGCAGGAGCACCTGCTGGAGGTCAAGGACCTGGTGATGAACTTCCCCGTCCGCGGGTCCGGCCTGCTGCGCAAGGTCGTCGGCAGCATCCAGGCGGTCAGCGGGGTGTCCATGCACGTCGACCCGGGCGAGACGCTCGGCGTGGTGGGCGAGTCGGGTTGCGGCAAGTCCACGACCGGCCGGGCCATCCTCCAGCTGCACCGGCCCACGTCGGGCTCCGTGGTGTTCGAGGGTGACGAGCTGACCACGATGGCGCCGCGGCGGCTGCGCGCCGTACGGCGGGACATGCAGATCGTCTTCCAGGACCCGTACGCCTCGCTCAACCCGAAGCTGCCCGTCAACGACATCATCGCCGAGCCGCTGAAGGTGCACGGCAGATGGAAGGACGGCGGCATGAAGCGAGTGGCCGAGCTGCTGGAGCTCGTCGGGCTCAACCCCGAGCACGGCAACCGGTACCCGCACGAGTTCTCCGGCGGCCAGCGGCAGCGTGTCGGGATCGCCCGCGCGCTGGCGCTGGAGCCCAAGCTGCTCGTGCTGGACGAGCCGGTCTCGGCGCTGGACGTCTCGGTGCAGGCGGGGGTGGTCAACCTGCTGGAGGACCTGCAGGACACGTTCGGGCTGTCGTACATCTTCATCTCGCACGACCTGTCGGTGGTGCGGCACATCTCGGACCGGGTCGCGGTGATGTACCTGGGCAAGATCGTGGAGACGGGCTCCCGCGACGACGTGTACGACCGGCCCGTCCACCCGTACACCCAGGCGCTGCTGTCCGCGGCGCCGACCGCGAACCCGCGTGAGGAACGCCGCCGGCGGCGCATCATCCTCACCGGCGAGGTGCCGACGCCGCTGGACCCGCCGAGCGGCTGCCGGTTCCGCACCCGCTGCTGGAAGGCGCAGGAGATCTGCGCCACGGAGGAGCCGGCGCTGGTCGACCGCGGCGACGGTCACCCGGCCGCCTGCCACTTCCCGGAGGTCAACACCGCGGTCGTCTGAGCCCGGCGGCGCCCCGGCCCTCAACGGTCACTCCGGCCTGGCGGAGTGACCGTTGTACCCGCGGGCGCCGCCGCCGTAGAAGGTGGCGGGATCGGGCTCGGCGATCGGCGCGTGCTCCCGCCGGCGGCGCACCAGGTCTGGGTTGGCGATGAACGCGCGGCCGGCGGAGACGAGGTCGGCCTGGCCGCTCGCCACGCGGCGGCGGGCGGTCGGCTCGTCGGTCATGGCGTGCCAGCCGTCGTTGACGATGACGGGGCCGCCGAAGCGCGCACGCGGCCCTGCGAGCAGCGGGCCGGCGGGGTCGCCGATGGTGTGCAGGCAGGCCAGGCCCAGCGGCGCGATGCCGTCGAGGAGCGCCCGGTACGTGGCGGCGGTCTCCGCCGGGTCGTCCTCGACCGCCCCGTGCAGGTTCGCCGCCGGTGAGACGCGGATGCCGACCCTTTCGCCGCCGATGGCGGCGGCCATGGCCTCGGCCGCCTCGACGACGAACCGGGCGCGGGCGGCGGCTGATCCTCCGTAGGCGTCGGTGCGCCGGTTGGAGGAGGGGTCGAGGAACTGGTGGGGCAGGTAGCCGCCGGCGGCGTGCAGCTCCACGCCGTCCAGCCCGGCCTCGACGGCCGCGCGCGCCGCTCGGGCGAACTCCTCGATCACGGACGGCACCTCCGCCGTCTCCAGGGCACGCGGCACCGGATGCGGCTGGAGCCCCCGCTCGGTGAAGATCGTGCCGGGTGCGGCGAGGGCGCTGGGCGCGAGCGTCACCAGGAGCGGGCGGCGGTCAGCAGGAGGTCGCGGACGAGGGTGACGGGGCGGCGGGCCGGGGCGCCGGCGCGGTGGGCGAGGAAGCCGGTGTTGATCGGCGGGTCCTCCGGGTCGAGCAGCGTCACCAGGGCGCCGCTGCGCAGCTCGCCGGCGCATAGGTAGCGGGGCAGCACGCTGATGCCGGCTCCGGCGGCGACGGCGGCCGTCACGCCGCGCAGGTCGGGCACGACCACGGCGGGCGCCCGCGTCAGCCGGGTGCGGAAGACGTGACGCCAGTACCGGCGGACGATGGGCAGGTCCTCGGCGTACGCGATCAGCGGGGCGTCCCGCAGGGGGCCGGGGTCGTCGCAGGTCAGCGGGCCGATCCGGGCGGCCCACGCGGGCGCGGCCACCAGGACGAACTCCTCGTCCATCATCGGCACGGCGACCACCGAGCGCCCGCGCGGCCGGATCGCGGACAGCACCAGGTCGAACCGTCCGGCTCGCAGGCCGTCGAGCAGGTCGTCGGCCAGACCGGCGGTCACGCGCAGCCGCAGCCCCTGCTCGACCAGCGGCGCCAGCGCGGGCAGGGCCTTGGTGGCCAGCACCTCCGCGGGACCCGCGAGGTGCACCGGCTCGGGGAGCTCGTCGTCCGAACGGTCCCGTTCGGCGACCGCGGCGAGCTCGTCGAGGGGCCCGGCGACGCGGGTGGCCAGCGCGTCGGCCACCGACGTGGCGGCCACGCCGCGCGGCAGCCGTTCGAACAGCTGGCGGTCGAGCTGGGACTCCAGCGCCCGGATCTGGCTCGTGACGGTGGGCTGTGACAACCCCAGCAGCGCGCCCGCCGCGGTGAAGGAGCCGGCGCGGTAGACGGCGAGGAACGTCCGGAGGTGCATCAGGTCGAGCGGCGAGGTATCGGAAGCGCTATGGCTCATAGTGCCGATGCTATTGGTCTGCCTATGTGCAGGCGGCCTACGATCGCACGCATCCCCCCTCATCAACAGGTGACCCGCCGCGCCGTGCGCGCGGCGAGGACTGAGGAAAGCACACGACTGATGGCGAAGATTCTTTTTGTGATGACCGCGTCCCGCCACTGGACGCTGGCCGACGGGACGAAGCATCCGACGGGGTTCTGGGCGGAGGAGTTCGCGGCTCCGTACCAGGCGTTCGTGGCGGCCGGGCACGAGGTGGTCGTCGCCACGCCCGGCGGTGCGGCGCCCGCGGTGGACCAGGTGAGCCTGTCCCCCGAGGTCAACGGCGGCGAGGACGGCGCCCGGGCGATGGCCGCCGCGGTAGAGTCGGCCGCCGCGCTGCGCGGCCCCGTCCCGCTGGACGGCGTCGAGCCGGCCGATCACGACGCGGTGTTCTACCCCGGCGGGCACGGCCCGATGGAGGACCTGTCGGGCGACGCCGACTCCGCGCGCGTCCTCGTCGCGGCGCTGGAGGCGGGCAAGCCGGTGGGCCTCGTCTGCCACGGCCTGGCCGCGCTGCTCGCCACGCGGGGGCCGGACGGCTCTTCGCCGTTCGCCGGTTACCGGGTGACCGGGTTCAGCAGGGCGGAGGAGGAGCAGACGGGGCTCGCCCCGAGGGCGGCGTGGATCCTGGAGGATCGGCTCACCGCCCTGGGCGTGCGCTACTCCGCGGGCGAGCCGTGGGCGCCGCACGTGGTGGTCGACCGCAACCTGCACACCGGCCAGAACCCGGCCTCCTCGGCCGCGCTGGCCGCCGAGCTGCTCAAGGCGCTCGGCTGAA
Source organism: Nonomuraea aridisoli (assembly GCF_003236395.1). Taxonomy (GTDB): domain Bacteria; phylum Actinomycetota; class Actinomycetes; order Streptosporangiales; family Streptosporangiaceae; genus Nonomuraea; species Nonomuraea aridisoli. Next base: position 14,366 of record NZ_POUD01000105.1, read on the forward strand.
CCGGCTGCTCGTCCCCGTGCTCGGGCTCGGGGCCATGGTCGTGTCGATGATGCAGACGCTCGTCGTGCCGATCCTCGGCCTCATGCAGCGAAATCTGCACGCCACGGCGTCCGGCGCGAGCTGGCTGACCACGGCCACGCTGCTGTCCGCCGCCGTCTGCACGCCCCTGCTCGGCCGCCTCGGCGACCAGCACGGCGCGAAGGCGACGCTCGTCGGCGTGCTGGGGGTCACCCTGGCGGGGTCCGTGCTGGCCGCCATGACCGACTCGCTCCCCTGGCTGATCGCCGCACGGGCGCTGCAGGGGGCGTCCACCGCCGTCTTCCCGCTCGCGCAGTCCGTCCTGCGCGCCGAGCTGCCACGCGAACGGCTCCCCGGCGCGATGGGGGCGCTCAGCGGGACGCTGGCCTTCGGCAACGGGCTCGCCCTGGCCGGGGCGGCGCTGCTCACGCGCGGCGACACCCCCGACCACCGCCAGGTGTTCTGGTTGTCGGCCGGGGTGTCCGCGCTCACGCTGGTCGCGGTGGCCGCCGTCGTCCCCCGGTCGCGGCCGGGGGCGGGCGGCCGTACGGACTGGCCGGGGGCGATCGCCCTCGCCGCGCTGCTCGTCCTGCTCCTGCTGCCCCTCTCGCAGGGAGCCCGGTGGGGCTGGGCGTCGGCGGCGACGCTGGGCTGCCTCGCCGCGGCGGCGGCGCTGGCCGCGCTCTGGGCGCTCGTCGAACGGCGGGCGCACGACCCGCTGGTGGACATGCGGATGTTCGTCCAGCGGCCGGTGGTGTACGCCAACCTGGCGGGGGTGCTGCTGGGCTTCGCGATGTTCTCGCAGTTCCTGGGCGTCTCGGCCCTCGCCCGGCTGCCGGCCGGGCCGCACGGGTACGGGTTCGGCGCCTCGGTGCTGGAGACGTCGCTGGTCTTCCTCATGCCGTCGGCGGTGGTGTCGCTGGGCGCGGCCCAGGTGGCCGGGATCCTGGTGCGCATCATGGGGCCGCGCCGGACGCTGGCGGCGGGCGCGGCCTGCGGCGCGGCCGGGTTCGCCGCGCTGGCGTTCGCGCACGGGTCGGTGGCTGGGGTCGTGGCGGCCGGGGCGCTCGTCGGCGTCGCGGTCAGCTTCGGCTTCGCCGCGCTTCCCGCCGTCCTGCTCGCGGCCGTCCCGCGGGACCGGACCGGTGTCGCCAACGGCGTCAACTCCGTCGCCCGCTCGGTGGGCAGCGCGCTCGCCGGCGCCCTGTCCGCGGCGCTGCTCACCGCCCCGATCTCCGGCCTGCCCCCCGAGAGCCGCTTCACCGCGTGCTTCGTGCTCGGCGGCGGGGCCCTCGTGCTGGTCGGGGTCATCGCTCTGGCCGGCATGGCCGACGTACGGCCTCTTCCTGAAATTTCACCAGAAAGCTGAACATCATGGCATTGATCCTCATCACCGGCGCCTCCGACGGGCTCGGCCGGGCTCTGGCGGAGGACCTCGCCGCCGACGGGCGGCACCGGCTCCTGCTCCACGGCCGCGACGAGCGGCGGCTGGCCGAGGTGGCCGAGGTCACCGGCGGGGAGCCGATCCGGGCGGACCTGTCCTCCCTCGCCGAGGTCCGCCGCCTGGCCGAGCGCGTCGCCACGACGCACGACCGCCTGGACGTCCTGGTCAACAACGCCGGCATCGGCTTCCACGTCGAGGGCACCACCCGGGAGGTCTCCGCCGACGGCCACGAGCTGCGCCTGGCGGTCAACTACCTCGCGCCGGTACTGCTGACCCGGGAACTGCTGCCACTGCTGCGCCGCGCCGCCCCCTCCCGGATCGTCAACGTCGCCTCGATCGGCCAGCAGCCGATCGACTTCGCCGACCCGCAGCTCGAACGCGGCTACACCGACGTCGCCGCGTACTGCCGGTCCAAGCTCGCGCTCATCGGCCACACCCTGGACCTGGCCGAAGAGCTGCGGGACAGCGGGATCACGGTGAACGCCGTGCACCCGGCGACGTACATGCCGACGGCCATGTCGGCGCGGTCCGGCATGGAGGTCGTCGACACCCTGGAGCAGGGCGTCGCGGCCACCCGGCGCCTGGTGGACGCCCCCGAGACGGCCGGCGTCACGGGCCGCTACTTCGAGGGCGGCGAGGAGGCGCGGGCGGCCGAGGAGGCGTACGACCCCGACTACCGCCGGCGGCTCGCCGACCTGACGCGGCGGCTGGTGCCGGGCCGCTGACCCCGGGTCACAGCCCCGACATGCAGCTGATCAGGTAGCGGCCGAGCTCATCGACGCGGGAGTCGGGCAGCCGGCTCGCCGGCCCCGAGATGCCGGCCGCGCCGATCAGCGTGCCCCGGATGCGGGCCGGCACGGCCACGCACCGGACGCCCTCGAAGGTCTCGTCCCGATCGACGGCGTAGCCGACCTCGCGCGCCTCCTCCACCCGGCGCCGCAGCTCGATCGGCCCCTTGGCGGCGTGCTCGGTGCCGCCGACGTACGACAGCCGGGCGAGCTGCGCGTCGAGGGCGTCGTCGTCGAGGGCCGACAGGTACGCCTTCCCGAGCGCCGAGCAGTGCATCGGCCGGATCGTGCCGAGCTGCTCGGAGACCGCCACCATGTGCCGGGTCGGGAAGAACGCCAGATAGACCATCGTGTCCTTGGCGGGCACGGCGAGGATGGTCGCGTCGCCGCACTCGTCGCGGATCGAGGCGAGCACGGGGTCGATGATCTGGCTCCAGTCGGCCTCCGGCGCCTGGATGAGGCCGTAGAACTTGGCCGGGACGGTCGCGTACCGCTTGGTCGCCGGGCTGCGCGCCACGTAGCCGGTGCCCACCAGCTCACTCAGCAGCCGCAGCGCGGTGCTGCGGTTGACGTCGAGCTCGCGGGCGAGTTCGGCGGCGGTGAGCGGCTCGACCGCGAGCAGCTCGATGGCGCGCAGCGCGCGCTGGATCGGGGAGGCGGCACGCCCCTCGCCGTCAGGCAGAGTGTGCGGCTCGAGGTTCTGCTTCGTCACCATGGCAAGCGGCCTGGTCAACCGCTCAGGCCGAAGAGCCGCTCCACGGCGGAGAGATTCGACTTGAACGACTGCTCGGCCTGGTCATCCCATCCGAAGATCTGGACGGTCAGAATACCGTCGAAACCGACGCTCTCCAAGGCCTGCCGGACCTCCGCCCAGTCGATCTCGCCGCGCCCCAGGTCGAAGTGCTGGTGGACGCGGCAGGTGACGGTGGGCGGGTTGACGATCGTCCGCTCGGGACGGAAGGCGTCGGCGAGGTGGACGTGGTCGAACCCGCGGGCGTACTCCACCTGCTCGGTGATGCCGCCCCCGAGGTAGTAGGTGTGGGGCACGCAGTGCAGGTAGCGCAGCCGGGCGCTGCCCGCCTCCTTGACCAGGTCGACGGCGGCGACCGTGGTCTCGATGAAGTCCCACGGGTGCGGCTCGACGATCAGCTCGACGTCCTCGCGTTCGAGGACGGGCAGCAGCTCCTCGAACGAGCGCAGGAAGGCGGCCCGGCACGCGTCGGGCTGCTCGGGGTGGCCGGACAGCTCGGTGTTGATCCGGCGGCAGCCGAGCTCGACGGCGGCGGCGATGCCGTCCTTCCACCACTCGACCGCCTGCTTTCTCACGTCCTCGTCAGGGCTGGACCACGCCTGGATGACGGCGACGGAGGCGATCTCGACCCCGGCCGTCGCGGCGGCGTCGCGGAAGCCGCGCAGCTCGGCCGGCGAGGCGTGCATCGGCTTGAACGCCGGGATGAAGTCGTCGCGGTTGCCCATCTCCAGATGCCGGTAACCGGCGTCGGCGGTGGCGCGGACGGCCTCCACGACCGGCCTCCCCTGCATCATCGCCGGGTCCAGTGCGATCTTCATGCTCCATCCTTCCAAACGCTGTCGGGGACGATGACCGCCTTGCCGGGCACCTGCCGGGCGCGCAGCGCGGTGAGCGCGTCGTTCACGCCGGACAGCCGCCACGCGACGGTCTCGGGCAGGCGGATCCGCTGATCCGCGGCGAGCGCGATGATCGACTCCAGGTCTTCGCGGCGGCCGGACCGGATCCCCCGGATGTCGGCCTCCTTGCGCGAGACGACGGCGAAGTCGACGTCGGGCACGCGGGCGTAGCCGGCCAGCACGTACGTGCCGTGCGGGCCGAGGGCCTGCAGGCCCGGGGCGAGCACCGAGGGCACGCCGGTGCAGTCGATGACGGCGTCGACGGGCGCGCCGGCGTCCTCGGCGGAGGTCACGACGTCGTGGCCGATGTCCCGCAGCACCTCGCGGCGCAGCGGGTTCGGCTCGACCACCTGGACGGCGACGCCGTGCACGCGCAGCAGCTCGGCGCACAGGTGGCCGATGGGGCCGCCGCCGAGCACCAGCACGCGGCGCGGCTCGCGGGTCAGGGCGACCCGGACGCTGTTGGCGGCGGTCGCCCCGCCGTCGACCAGCGACGCGGCGTCGGCCCACGACAGGGACTCCGGCACCTCGACGAGATGGTGCGCCTTGACGCGCAGGTACTCGGCGTAGCCTCCCCACTCGCCGAGCACGCCCGTGATCGAGACGAGGCCGGGGCACAGCCGCTCGTCGCCGGCCCGGCACGCCTCGCACGAGCCCTCGCCGGTGAACAGGGTGATGGTGGCCCGGCGGTCCAGCCAGGCGCGCGCCCCCGCCCCGGCGTCGACGACGACGCCGACGGGCTCGTGACCGAGCACGAACGGCGTCTCGGGGCGGTACGACTCCCCCGCGAGCACGTGCAGGTCGGTGCCGCAGATGCCGCAGGCGTGCACGCGCAGCACGACGTCGTCATCGGCCTCGGGCGTCGGACGGGCGACGTCGGCGAGCTCGAGCCGTTCGCTCGGGATCGAGGTGGCCACGGCCGCCCGCATGGTCGCCGTGGCCGGGGTTGCTCCCACTGGGCACCTTCCTCCGGTCGGGTTCGGGTCGTGCCCAGCATCCAGGAAGTGTTGCGGTTTCCGCAACGCCGTTATCCACATGCAACAGATCGCTCAGCCGCGTCCCCATCGGATCACACGGGAGATCGCCGAGAAACATGCACGTAAGGGGGGTTGACACGCCGTTGACGCCCTCATAACGTCTGGCAGCAACCAACGTCCCTTGAGTGCAACACAGTTCGTATGACGCAACACTTGCTGCCGCGAGGCAGCGAGGAGGCCGAGTCAGCCCGGCCTCGTCGTCGCCCGACCTTGTGGATGAGACCTCGACCAGAGGGCGCGAGGGTCACCAGTCCATAGAGATCTCTCCGCACCCCCAGCCGCGGAAGCTCCATGGCTCACCTTCCAGGAGGAACGCATGCTCCGACACCATCGCTCCGCAAGAGCCCTCACCGCCCTGGCCGCGGCCGTGACCGTCGGCGCCACGGGTTGTGCGGGCACGTCGTCGAGCGGGCAGCCCGCCGCGGCCCCGACCGCCGTGGGCACGTCCTGCGACAAGTACGGCGACATCAAGCTCACCGTCGGCATGTCCGAGGCCGGCGAGACCATCGCCAACGAGTTCAAGAAGCAGGTCGAGTCCTTCCAGCAGGCCAACCCGAACGTCACCGTCGACCTGCAGATCAAGGACTGGGCGTCGTCCGCCAACACCATCAAGCTGGTGATGTCGGGCAACAACCCGCCCGACGTCATGCAGGGCAACAGCGGCTGGGCGATCAACGGCGCCCTGTGGAAGGCGGGGCTGCTGCTGAACCTGGACGCCTACGCCAAGGCGTTCGGCTGGAACGACAAGTTCCACGAGTCGGCGCTGACGGTCAACAAGTTCACCACCGACGGCAAGGTCCTCGGTGAGGGCAGCCTCGTCGCGGTGCCCCCGGCCATCCAGTACGTCGGCGTCTTCTACAACGAGGCCGTCCTGAAGAAGATCGGCATCGACGACGTCTCCTCCCTCGACTCCAAGGAGGCGTTCCTCGGCGCGCTCGACAAGGCCAAGGAGGCCGGCGTCACGCCCGTCATGCTCGGCGACTCCGAGAAGTGGCCGGCGCTGCACAACTTGTCGCTGCTCAACGGCTGGTACGTCGCCCCCGAGCAGATCAACAACTGGGCGCTCAACCGCGAGGGCAGCACCTACGACGACGAGGGCCACCTGAAGGCCTCCACCGACTTCCGCGCCTGGATGCAGAAGGGCTACTTCAACTCCGACGCGCTGGCGACGAGCTTCACCGACGCCACCAACCGCTTCGGCCGTGGCGAGGCCGCCTTCTTCGTCACCGGCACGTGGGCCCTCGGCGACGTGCGCAAGTCCCTCGGCGACGACGCCGGTTTCATGCTCTTCCCGGCCGGGGAGAGCGGCAAGCACGCGGCCGTCGGCGGCTACAGCCTGCCGTTCAGCATCTCCGCCAAGACCAAGTACCCCGACTGCGCCGCGGCGTTCGTCGACTACGTGACCGCGAGCGACGAAGCCGTCAAGGCCCAGATCGCGGCCGGCCGCCCCTCCGCGACCAAGGAGGGCGTCAACGCGCAGATCGACGACCCGCTGCTCAAGCAGATGGTCACCGAGTACCAGCGGCTGACCTCGGAGAACGGGCTGTTCACCTGGGAGGACTGGCCCACGCCGACGATGCTCACGTTCCAGGGCTCTGAGGCGCAGCGCCTGCTCTCCGGCGAGATCACCCCGAAGCAGTACAACGAGGCGGTCCAGCAGAACTGGGCCGACTACATGGAGACCCGCTCCTGAGCCACGCCGGGCGCCTCTCCCCGGCAGGAGAGGCGCCCGCCCCCATCCACCACCACCCATGCGAGAAGGGCCATTGATGGACAAGGTCATCATCACGGTAACCGTCGACTGCTCGATGTCGTATCCCGGCTTCAAGGGCATGCCGAAGATCGACGACGTGCCGGCGGTCGCCGACGAGTACGTGCGCGCCATCGACGCCGGCGCGTCCCTCGTCCACCACCACGGCGTGCACTACCTGGAGGACTCGATCCAGGAGGACGGCCGCCAGCTGTCGCGCACCGACTTCGACGGGTGGAAGGACCTCACCGAGCGCATCCGCGCCGAGCGCGACGCCATCATCCAGTTCGGCATCGCGAGCGCCCGGCTCGAGGAGAAGGTCGCGCTCATGAAGCTGCGCCCGGAGATGATGTCGTACGCCTTCAACGTGCACGACGAGTACTTCCGTCCCGACCCGGCCTACCCGCCGAACGAGCAGTACGCCATCCACACGCGCCCCGAGCTGGAGGAGTTCTGCAAGGCGGCGCAGGAGCACGGCGTCAAGCCCGAGGTCGAGTCGTTCTACACCGGCGCGTTCTGGAACCTCGAGTTCATCCGCGACCAGGGCCTGCTCGACGACCCGGTGTGGACCACGCTCTTCCTGGGCTGGCCCGGCGGCGCCTGGACGCCTCCCACCGAGGACTCGCTGCTCTACCTGGTCCGGCACCTGCCGCCGCGGGTCAACTGGAACGTCAGCGTGATGAACCCGAAGATGCAGTGGCGCCTGCTCGCCCTGGCGATGAGCCTCGGCGGCCACGTGCGGGTCGGCTGGGAGGACAACCCCTACCTGCCGGACGGCTCGCCGTCGCGCTCCAACGCCGAGCTGGTCGAGGAGGTCGTCAAGATCGCCCGGCTGATGGGCCGCGAGGTGGCGACGCCGGACGAGGCACGCGAGATCGTCGGCCTGTCCGCCAAGGCGGCCGCGGACGCATGAGGGTCCCCACCACCGGCCACGTCGGCCGCGCGGTGCGAAAGGACGCACCGCGCCGGCCGCGCCACCTAGGGAAGTAGATCGCACCATGGCCGTCACGGTCACCACAGACGCCCCCGCGGCGAAGCCGAGCCGACGACGGCCCGGCCGCCGGCTCCGGCGAGGTGAAGTGCGCGGGATGCCGTACCTGCTCATTCTGCCGGGCTTCGTCTTCTACGCGCTGTTCGTCCTCGTGCCGATCGTGGACACGGTGCGGCTGTCGTTCCTCGAATGGGACGGGCTGTCGCCGCAGGTCTTCGTCGGGCTGGACAACTACGTCCAGGTGCTGAGCGATCCGAACACCTGGACGTCGCTGCGGGTCTCGCTCGTGTTCGTCCTGTTCAGCTGCCTGCTGCCGGTGGCGGCGGCGCTGCTGCTCGTGGGCGTCATCGCGCGGACGAAGATCCGGGGGCTGAGTTTCTTCCGGTTCGTGTTCTTCCTGCCGTACACGATCGCCCTGGCGGTCGTCGCCATCGCGTGGCGCTGGCTCTACGCGCAGGACGGCTCGCTGAACGCGATCATCCGGGCCGTCTTCGGCGAGGAGTTCGTGCGGCCGTTCCTCGGCGACGCCGACCTGGCGCTGCCGGCGCTGGGGATCGTGGGGCTGTGGGCGACGTTCGGGTTCGTCGTGGTCATGCTGCTCTCGGGCACCCAGCACATCCAGAAGGAGCTGTACGAGGCGGCGCGCATGGACGGCGCCGGGCCGGTGCGGGAGTTCTTCACCGTGACGCTGCCCGGCATCCGCCACGAGCTGCGGGTGTCGCTGGTGATGACCCTCACCCTGGCTCTGCGCGTCTTCGACCTGCCGCTGATGGCGACGCAGGGCGGGCCGGGCTACGCCACCACCACGCCGTCGCTGCAGATGTATCGAGACGTGTTCATCAACGGCCAGATCGGGCCGGGCTCCGCCATCGCGGTGCTGCTCACGATCGTCATCTTCGTCGGCGTGGCCCTGGTCAACCGGCTCGTGAGATCGGAGTAACACGATGGTTTCCCGCCGCAGTCAGACCATGTCGTACGTGGTCCTCCTGCTCTTCGCGGCTTTCGCGATCTACCCGTTCATCTCCACGACCCTGGTCGCGTTCAACGCGCCGGACGTGGCGGTGAGCGGGCTGGCGATCCCGCGCGAGTGGTCGCTGGACAGCTTCATCAGCGCGTGGAACAACCCGGACGCCGGCATCGGGCGGTCGCTGCTCAACAGCATCCTGCTGTCGGTGTCGGTCGTGGTCGTGTCCGTCTTCTTCTCGATCCTGACCGGATACGCGTTCGGGACGATGAGATTCTTCGGCTCGAAGCTGCTCTTCCCGCTGTTCATCCTCGGCCTGATCGTGCCTTACGAGGCCACGGTCATCCCGCTGTACTACCAGTTCCGGACGCTCAACCTCACCGACACCTACTGGTCGATGATCCTGCCGTGCATCGGCGGGTCGATGGCCTTCGGCACGTTCTGGATGACGTCGTTCTTCAAGTCGTTCCCCAAGGAGCTGCTGGAGGCGGCGCGGACGGACGGGTCGAACCGGTGGCACACGCTGTGGCGGGTGATCGTGCCCACCGCCGCCTCGCCGATCTTCGCGCTGGCCACCATCCTGTTCATCTGGACCTGGAACAACCTGCTGCTCGCGGTCGTCATGATCACGCAGCCGGAGCTGCGGATGGTTCCCGCGGCGCTCAACTACTTCGTGGGTCTGCAGTACGGCAGCAACTACCAGATCACGTGCGCTGCCGCGATCATGGTGGCACTGCCGGTCATGATCATTTACTACGTGCTCCAGCGCCGGTACGGGGCCGACGTCCTCGCCGGCTCGCTCAAGGGCTAGAGCCCCCTTCATCACCTCGCACACAGGAGAAAGAAAATGGCAGCGTCCAAACTGGGCGTCGGCATCGCGGGCCTCGGGCTGATCTCGAAGACCCACGCCGCGGCCTATCAGCGGATGTCCGACGTCGTGGACCTGGTGGCCGGCTGTGACGTCGACCCCAAGGCCACAGCGGCGTTCGCCGAGGAGTACGGCGCTAAGACGTACGCCGACCTGCACGACCTGATCAACGACCCCGCGGTCGACGTGGTGGATCTGATCCTGCCGCACCACCTGCACCACGACGCCGCCATGGCGGTGCTGGACGCCGGCAAGCACCTGATCCTGGAGAAGCCCGTCGCGCCGACGTACGAGCAGTCGGTGGCCATCCACCGCAGGGCCGCCGAGGCGGGCGTGCACTTCATGGTCGCGGAGAACACCCGTTACATCGCGGCCTACCAGGCGGTGGAGCGCCTGCTGAAGGAGGGCGCGATCGGCGAGGTCATCCACGCCAGGACCTACCTGCGCTCGAACGAGAAGGCCCACCTGTCGATGCCGGGCTACTGGCGCACGCGCTACGAGCTCGGCGGCGGCCTGGTCATGGACACCGGCGCCCACTCGTTCTACCTGCTCAAGTGGCTGCTCGGCGAGGTCGACGAGCTGACCGGCATCTCCAGGAAGGTCTTCCCGCTCGACAACGAGATCGAGGACACCGCCGAGGTGTTCGGCCGGCTGAAGAGCGGCGCCCACTTCTCCTGCGGGTTCACCTCCGTCTCCGAGGTCCCGCACAGCGAGCGCCTGGAGCTGTTCGGCACCGAGGGCGGCATCCTGGTCGACCAGATGGCCGACCCGGTCGTCAAGCTCTTCCGCGGCCAGTACGACTTCCAGGGCGAGGCGGTCGAAGGCGTGCCGTTCGGACCGGACGCCTGGCACCCGGGCGGCTGGCACTACGAGTCCGTGCTCACGGAGGTCACCGACTACGTCCGGTCGCTGGTCGAGGGCCGGCCGCCGCTGATCGACTCCGGTGACACCGTCTACGCCATGCGGATCGTGGAGGCGGCGTACGAGTCCATCAAGTCCGGCCGGCCGGTCACCGGTCTCTGACCTTTCTCCGTGAGGAGCACCTCTGGCGGGGGCTCCTCACCTCGACACCAACCCTGGAGCTTTCATGCGACTGATGCGCATCGGCGACCCCGGCGCGGAGCGCCCGGTCGTCGCGATCGACACCGACTCCTATGTCGACGTGTCCGACGTCGTCACCGACTTCGACGGCGCGTTCTTCGCCTCCGGCCTGGAATCGCTCGCCGCCACCGTGAGCCAGCGCGTGGCCGTGGGCGAGGTCCGCCGCTTCGCCGGCGAGCGCGTGGGCGCGCCGATCACCCGCCCGCACCAGATCCTGTGCGTCGGCCTGAACTACGCCGACCACGCCGCAGAGTCCGGCCAGGAGCCGCCGGAGGAGCCGATCATTTTCACCAAGGCCCCGAACACGCTGGTCGGGCCGGACGACGACGTGCACATCCCGCGCGGCTCGGACGCGACCGACTGGGAGGTGGAGCTCGGCGTCGTGGTCGGGAAGCGGGCCCGCTACCTCGGCAGCGACGAGGAGGCGCGCGCCACGATCGCGGGCTACGTGCTGGTCAACGACGTCAGCGAGCGCACGTTCCAGCTGCACCGCGGCGGTCAGTGGGTCAAGGGCAAGTCGGCCGAGACGTTCAACCCGTGCGGGCCGTGGCTGGTGACGCCGGACGAGCTCGGCGACGTCGGCGACCTCGCCATGTGGCTCGACGTCAACGGGGTGCGGCGGCAGAGCGGCTCGACCAAGCACATGCTCTTCGACCCCGTCCACGTGGTGCGCTACCTGAGCCAGTTCATGGTGCTCGAACCCGGCGACCTCATCAACACCGGCACCCCGGCGGGCGTCGGCATGGGCCTCACCCCGCCGGTCTATCTGAAGCCGGGCGACCGCATGGAGCTCGGCATCGACGGCCTGGGCCGCCAGAGCCAGGCGGTCGTCGCCGCGCCGTAATACCCCGGGCGCGGTGTCGCCCTGGAACGAGGCGGCAGGTGGCCGGGCCCGCGGGGCCCGGCCACCTGTGTCATGCCCGGCGGCTTCCCACAGGGCCGGTGCTTCCCGTGTGACGGCGTGGCATCGGCGGTCCTGGCGGACATTCGGCATATTGGGGATCTTTACCTCGCACTGGTCTGACCAGTAGCCTCAGTGCACTCAGCCGACTGACCCTCCTACCTCCACCCGAGCCCGGGGCGCGGCCGTGCCCCGGAACCCCCACCGGAATGAGGGATCCATGAAGTCACGCCTCGTCCCCTTGGTCGCCGCCGCTCTGGCGCTGGCCGGCGTGTCCGCGCCCGCCCACGCCGCCGACACCCCCGGTCTGCCCGGCCGGAACAACGCGATCACCGACGTGCCGGGCGTCCAGGTCGGGCAGGTGCAGTCCACCCGGGCCCCGTACCTGACCGGCACCACCGTCGTCTACACCCCGCGGATGTCCGTGACCGGCGTCGACCAGCGCGGCGGCGCGCCCGCCACGAAGGAGACGGACCTGCTCGACCCGCTCAACTCCAACCCCGGCGTGAACGCGGTGATGCTCGGCGGCAGCAGCATGTACGGCCTGGCCGCCGCCGACGGTGTGATCCGCTGGCTGGAGGAGCGCGGCGAGGGCGTCCCGGTCGGCTCCGGGGTCGCGCCGATCGTGCCCGCCGCCGACATCTACGACCTCGGCCGGGGCGGCGACTTCAAGGCCCGTACGTCGCCCGCCTGGGGATACCTGGCCGCCGAGGCCGCCAAGGAGGGCCCGGTGCGGCAGGGCGTCGTGGGCGGGGGCGCGGGAGCCCGCGCCGGCGGCCTGAAGGGCGGCGTCGGCACGGCCAGCGTCGTGCTCGACGACGGCGTCGTGGTCGGGGCCATCGTGGTGGTGAACGCGGCCGGCTCGCCGGTCGACCCCCGGGACTGCTCACTGTTCGCCGCCCGGTACGAGCTGGCCGGCGAGTTCCGGGGGCTGACGACGCCGAAGGCCAAGGACTGCCGCCCCGAGGCCCAGACGGACGCCCTGCCGATGAACACCACGATCGCCGTGGTGGCCACGAACGCTCCGCTGGAGAAGGCCGCGGCGGCGCGGATGGCGGGCAACTCCCACGACGGGCTGGCCCGCGCGATCAGCCCGATCCACACGCTGGGCGACGGCGACACGATCTTCGCCATGTCGACCGGCACCGGCACCCCGCTGCGGGTGAACAACCCCGCCGACTCGCGCCGGCTGAACCAGGTCTTCAACGCCGCCACCGACACGCTGGCCCGCGCCGTCGGCCACGCGATGCTGAACGCCCGTACCGTCGGGAACGCCACGAGCTACTGCGACCGCTACCCGTCGGCCTGCGCCAAGGTGGCCCCGTTGCCGGAGGACAAGCTGGGTGAGGCCCCGGAGGTGACCCAGGCGTCGGTGGACGCCGCCGAGCAGAAGCTCGACTCGGCCCCGCCCATCCCGGACG
>NZ_POUD01000106.1 GCF_003236395.1 Nonomuraea aridisoli
GGGCCGGAGGGCTCGTCGGCGGGCTCGTCGGAGTCCTGCTCGACGGCCTGCACGGGCTCCACCGGGCGCACGGGCTCGGGCCTGGGCTCCACACGCGGCTCGGCCCGCGGCGGCTCCGGCCGCGACTCCACGCGGAAGTCGGAGCGCGGCTCGGGGCGAGACTCCGTACGGGGCTCGGGACGAGCCTCGGGACGGGGCTCCGGCCGCGCGTCGGACCTGAAGTCCGCCCTGGGCTCAGGACGCACCTCAGCGCGCGGCTCAGGCCGCAGCGCGGACGGCTCGGACTTGACGCTCGGCGACGACAGGGTGGGCCGCACGGGCGACGACACGGGAGGCGCGGGCGGCTGGGCGGCGGGGCGCGCCGCCGGGCGGGGCACCTGCTTCTCCGCCGGGCCCGGCACGTCGTCGAAGCCCGCCGCGATCACGGTCACCCGCACCTCGTCGCCGAGGGCGTCGTCGATGACCGTACCGAAGATGATGTTGGCGTCGGGCGCCGCAGCCATCGACACGAGCTGGGCCGCCTCGTTGATCTCGAACAGACCGAGGTCGGAGCCGCCCGCGATCGACAGCAGCACGCCGTGGGCGCCGTCGATGCTGGCCTCCAGCAGCGGGCTGGAGACCGCCATCTCGGCGGCCGCCACCGAGCGGTCGTCGCCGCGGGCGTGGCCGATGCCCATGAGCGCCGAGCCCGCCCCCGACATGACCGACTTGACGTCGGCGAAGTCGAGGTTGATCAGGCCGGGCGTGGTGATCAGGTCGGTGATGCCCTGGACACCCGACAGCAGCACCTGGTCGGCCGCCTTGAAGGCGTCGAGCACGCTCACCTGCCGGTCGGAGATCGACAGCAGCCGGTCGTTGGGAATCACGATCAGCGTGTCGACCTCGTCGCGCAACGTCTCGATGCCCGCCTCGGCCTGCATGGCCCGGCGCCGGCCCTCGAAGCTGAAGGGCCGCGTCACGACGCCGATGGTCAGCGCGCCCAGCGACCGGGCGATGTTGGCCACGACGGGCGCGCCGCCCGTGCCGGTGCCGCCGCCCTCGCCGGCCGTGACGAAGACCATGTCGGCCCCCTTGAGGACCTCCTCGATCTCCTCGCGATGGTCCTCGGCGGCCTTGCGGCCCACGTCGGGGTTCGCGCCCGCGCCCAGTCCGCGCGTGAGCTCACGGCCCACGTCGAGTTTCACATCGGCGTCACTCATCAGCAGCGCCTGGGCGTCGGTGTTTATCGCGATGAACTCGACGCCCTTGAGTCCCTCCTCGATCATCCGGTTGACGGCGTTCACTCCGCCGCCGCCGATGCCGACGACCTTGATGACCGCGAGGTAGTTCTGCGGTGCTGCCACGACGAGGGGCCTTTCCGCTCGTTGACTTGCCATTTCGGTGCGGATTGTCTCCGCTTTTTCTCAGTTCGGATAACTCTCAACCTCAGGTTGAGATTTAGATTTATGTCAACCTGAGGATTGATACGGACAGTAGGAGTTACGCTCCAGCCGGGTCAACTAACCGCGCCGCAAGCACGTCCGGCGTGTCGCGGGCTGTCCGATTCGCTCCGCGCGCGCCAGGTCGCGGCCCCCCACTGCCGGAAGTCCGGCTTACAGGTTCTCACGCCGCGCGCCGCGTCTCGCACAGGCTCGGCGATGCCGTTGCCGCCGGGTTGCCAGACCCTGACGATCACGGTCACTTCAGCGTCACCACGTCGGGAGAGCTGACGTCGTACTGGGCGGCCTTCTCGCGTTTGAGCAGGGAGGTCAGGATGCGGCCCTTCTCCTGCGGGCGGTCGGTGCCGCCCCAGATCACGGTACGGCCGTCGGACAGCTCCAGGGTCACGCCCTCGGCCGTGCCGGCGCGTACCTGCCTGACCTTGCCCGCCACCTCGTCGGGGACCGCGTCGATGACCTGCAGCGCCGCCATCATGGCGGGGTCGCCCTCGGCAGGGCGGTCGACCTTGAGCACCGGCAGCAGCGGCGGCAGGGCGGTCTCGACCTCGATCACCACGCCGTGCTTGTCGATGATCGCGTACTTGTCGCCCACCTGGATCACGGCCACCGGCTCCCGCTCGACCACCTCGATGCGCAGCGTGCCGGGCCAGATCCGGTCCACCTTGGCGCCGGCGAGCTGCCTGATGCCGAGGACACGGCCCTCCACCTCGGCGAGGTTGACGGTGGCGAGGGGATGCAGATCCGGTACGCCGGCCTGCTGCTCGATGCGCTCCTTCGGCACTGTGAGATTTCCCACGATGTCGATCGAGCGCACGCCCAGCACCGGCGAGAAGAACACCAGCCAGGCGGCCGTGCCGACCACCCCCGCGGTCAGCAGCACCAGGAACGCCGTGCGAGCCTTCATCGCCCTCCCCGCATGATCGTCATTGCGTCGGCACAGAACCTACGCCGCCGCGCGACGCGAGCGCGGCCGCCACGCCAAGAAACGGGGCCCGTCAGGAGAGGCGGGCGACGATCTGCGGGCCGAGCTCGGTGATGTCGCCCGCGCCCATCGTGAGCACGATGTCGCCCGGCCGCGCCCGCGCGGCCACCAGCGCCGGCACCGCGGAGCGGTCGGGCGCGTACGCGACCCGCTCGGGCGGCAGCGGCACCAGACCGGCCACCATCGCGCCCGAGACGCCCGGCTCGGGGTCCTCGCGGGCGCCGTAGACGTCGAGCACGATGGCCTCGTCGGCGAGCCCGAGCGCCTGGCCGAACTCCTCGGCGAAGAAGCGCGTGCGCGAGTACAGGTGGGGCTGGAAGACGGCGATGACGCGGCCGGTGCCGGAGTAGGAGGCGACCACGTCGCGGGCGGCCCGCAGGTCGGCGGTCAGCTCGGTCGGGTGGTGGGCGTAGCTGTCGAAGACGGCGATGCCGCCGGCCTCGCCCTTGGCCTCGAAGCGGCGCTTGGCCCCTGTGAAGGCGCCCAGGCCGTCTCTGATCTCCTCGAACGGCAGCCCCAGCTCGTCGGCCACGGCGATGGCCGCCGCGGCGTTGAGCGCGTTGTGCGCCCCGGGGACGGCCAGGCGCACCTCGCCCTTGCCCTCGATGGCGAACACCGTGCCGAACCCGTCGGGACGGACGTCGCAGACCCGGTAGTGCTCGCCCTGCGTGCCGTACGTCTTGACGCGCTGCCCGCGCTCGGCGGCGCGGCGCGCCAGTTCGGCCGCGCCCGGATCGTCGGCGCACACCACGAGCAGCGAGCCGACCCGGTCGGCGAACCTGGCGAAGCTGTCGTGCACCGCCCGCGGGTCGCCGTAGTTGTCGAGGTGGTCGGCCTCGACGTTGGTGACCACGGCGATGTCGGGGGCGAGCATGAGGAACGAGCCGTCGCTCTCGTCGGCCTCGGCCACGAACACCCGGCCCTGCCCGTCGTCGGCGCCGAGCCCGGTGGTGACGAGCTGGCCGCCCACGCAGTAGGACGGGTCGGCGCCGCATTTCTGCAGCGCCACGGTGAGCATCGAGGTGGTGGTGGTCTTGCCGTGGGTGCCGGCGATGGCCACCGCGGTGCGCCCGGCCATGACGGAGGCCAGCGCGGCGGCCCGCGGGATGATGCGCAGCCCCTGCTTGAGCGCCTCCCCCAGCTCGGGGTTGGAGTCGCGGATGGCGGTCGAGACGACCACCGTGTCGACGTCTCTGATGTGGGAGGCCGCGTGCCCGATGTGGACGGTGGCGCCCAGCTCGCGCAGCTCGGTGATCAGCTCGGAGCTGCGCGCGTCGCTGCCCGACACTCGTATGCCGCGCTTGAGGAGGATGCGGGCGATGCCCGACATGCCGGCGCCGCCTATGCCGATGAAGTGCACCCGTCCTAGATCTGCTTCGGCGACGGGATCGACCAGCTTGACGAGACTCATCGGGCTATCTCCAACACTTTCCGGGCAAGCGTGATATCGGCGTCCTTGCGCCCCAGCCTGGAGGCCGCCTCCGACATGACGGCGACCCGCTCGGGATCGCGGAGGATGGGCAGGACGTTCTGAATGATCCAATCAGGTGTCAGGTCGGCGTCGTCGACCATCAGGCCGCCGCCTCCCTGCACGATGCGCTCGGCGTTGATCCGCTGCTCGCCGTTGCCGTGAGGCAGCGGCGCGTACGCGGCCGGCAGCCCGACCGCGGTCAGCTCCGCGCAGGTCAGCGCCCCGCTGCGGCACAGCGCCAGGTCGGCGGCGGCGTAGGCGAGGTCCATGCGGTCGACGTAGGGCAGCAGGACGTACTGCGGGTCGCCGGGCGGCGGCTCCTGGTCGACCGTGTTCTTCGGGCCGAGCACGTGGAGCACCTGCATGCCGGCCGCGCGCAGCGCCGGCGCGGCGGCCAGCGCCGCCTGGTTGATCGACCGGGCGCCCTGCGAGCCGCCGAAGACCAGCAGCGTCGGCCGGTCGTTCTCCAGCCCGAACCACGAGCGCGCCTTGTCGCCCGTGGACAGCCGGTCGAGCGTGACGATCTCGCGGCGCAGCGGCGTGCCGATGTAGGCGGCCTTGGGCAGCGCGCCGTCGGGGTAGCCGGTGAACACGTGCTCGGTCAGCCGCGCGCCCAGCCGGTTGGCCAGCCCCGGACGGGGGTTGGCCTCGTGGACGACGATCGGCAGGCCGCGCCGCCGGGCCGCCAGGTAGGCGGGGGTGGCGACGTAGCCGCCGAAGCCCACCAGGATGTCGGCCTTGACCCGGTCGAGGATCGCCGACACGGCGTTGATCGCCCCGGCCAGCCTGCCGGGCACGGTCAGCAGGCTCGGGGTGATCGCCCGCGGCAGCGGCACCGCCGGCACCAGCTCCAGCTCGTAGCCCCTGGCGGGCACCAGCCGGGTCTCCAGGCCGCGGTCGGTGCCGACGCACGTGATGCCGATGCTCGGGTCAAGGTGACGCAGCGCGTCAGCAAGGGCCAGCGCGGGCTCGATGTGCCCGGCCGTCCCCCCACCGGCGAGGACCACCCTCATCTCGGTCACTCCCTAACGTCTCATCCGGCCTCTGGTCATACCCCCCAGGCCCAGCCAGCTTAGGGCCCGGGAGACAGGCCCGGGGCCACGAGCCGCCAGGGCCTCCCGCGCGCCCGGCTCCCGCTTGGCGAACGACAGCAGCATGCCGAGCGCGGCCAGCGTGGGGAGCAGCGCGGATCCACCGTACGAGACCAGCGGCAGGGGGATGCCGGTGATCGGCAGGACGCCGAGAACGGCGCCCATGTTGACGGTGGCCTGGCCGACGATCCAGGCGACCATGGCGGCCGCCGCCAGGCGGATGAAGGGGTCGTTGACGCGTACGGCCACGCGCAGGCCGGCGTAGCCGAGCAGGCCGAACAGCGCCACGACCATGAGCGTGCCCATGAGCCCGAGCTCCTCGCCGAGGATGGCGAAGATGAAGTCGCTCTCTCCGTGGGGCAGCCAGCTCCACTTCTGCCGGCTGCTGCCCAGCCCGAGCCCGAACCACCCGCCCGACCCCATGGCGATCTGCCCCTGCACGGCCTGGTAGCCCGCGCCCTGCGCGTCGGCCCACGGGTCGAGGAAGGCGCCGATGCGCGCCATCCGGTACGGCTCCACCTTGATCATGATGACCGCGGCCAGCACCGCCAGCGCGAGGATGCCGCCGAACAGCTTGATCGGCGCGCCCACCACCCACAGCAGCGCGAGGAAGATCATGAAGAGCACGAGCGTGGTGCCGAGGTCGCGGCCGAGCATGACCATGACGGCCAGGATCGCGGTGCCGGGCATGAGCGGGATCAGCATCTGCCGCCACTCGATGCGCCCGTGCCGGGCGCGCCTGGCCAGCAGGTCGGCCCCCCACAGCACGAGCCCGAGCTTGGCCGGCTCGGACGGCTGGATGGTGAAGTCGCCGATGTAGATCCACCGCTGCGCGCCCAGCTCGGACGAGCCGATGAACAGCACCATGATCAGCGCGATGATCGACAGCGCCATCAGCGGATAGCCGGCCCAGCGGAAGAACTTGACCGGCAGGCGCGAGCAGACGTACATCACGGGCACGCCGAGCGCCGCCGACAGCGACTGCTTGATGAACCACGAGAACGGGCTGCCGGTCTTCTGCAACGCCTCGATGCTGGAGGCCGACAACACCATCATCAGCCCGAGCGCGAGCAGCAGCGCGCTGCACATGATGATCAGGTAGTAGGTGGTGAGCGGCTTGCCGAGCAGCTCCTTGACCGCCGCGAGCTGCTCGCGCGCCCACGTGCCCGGCCCCTCCTGCGGCGGCGCCGCGGGGCGCGCGCGCTCCTCAGCGCTCGTGCTCACGCCGTGCCCTCAGCTCGCGTACGGCACGCGCGAAGGCCTCCCCCCGCGCCGGATAGTTGGCGAACATGTCGAGGGAGGCCCCCGCCGGGGAGAGCAGCACGGTGTCCCCGGGTGAGGCCAGCCGGGCGGCTTCGGTGACGACTCGTTCCATCGCACCAGTGTCCCGATCCGGAATGTCCACGACGGGGACATTCGGTGCGTGTCGCGCGATGGCTTCGGCGATCCGCGCGCGGTCGGCGCCCAGCAGCACCGCGCCGCGCAGCCTGGGGGCGGCCTCGCGGACGAGCTCGTCCACGTCGGCGCCCTTCAGCAGGCCGCCCGCCACCCAGACCACCGACGGGTACGAGGCGAGGGCCGCGGCGGCGGCGTGCGGATTGGTGGCCTTGGAGTCGTCGATGTAGTCGACCTCGCCGATCCGGTCGACGTGGGCCAGCCGGTGCGGGTCGGGCACGAAGTCGCGCAGCCCCTGCCGCACGGCCTCCGACGGCACCCCGAGCGAGCGGGCCAGGGCGGCGGCGGCCAGCGCGTTGGCCACGTTGTGCGGCGCGAACGGGCGTACGTCGTCGAGCGTGGCGAGCTCCTCGGCCGCCTCGACGGGGTCGGCCACGAACGCCCGGTCGACCAGCAGGTCCTCCACCACGCCGATCTGGCCGCTCCTCGGCACCCGCAGCGTGAACCCGACGACTCGCGGGTACGGCGCCGCCAGCCGGGTGGCCTCGGGGTCGTCGGCGTTGTAGATCACGGTGCCGGCGCGCTCGAAGATGCGGCCCTTGGCGGCGGCGTACTCCTCCATGGAGCCGTGCCAGTCGAGGTGGTCGGGCGCGACGTTGAGCACGGCCGCGGCGTGCGGGGCGAGCGTGCTGGACCAGTGGAGCTGGAAGCTGGACAGCTCGACGGCCAGCACGTCGTACGGCTCCGCGACGGCCTGCACCACGGGCACGCCCACGTTGCCCACGGCCACCGCCTTGCGCCCGGCGGCAAGCAGGATCGAGGTGAGCATGCGCACGGCGGTGGTCTTGCCGTTGGTGCCGGTCAGCGCCAACCAGGGCGCGGCCTGCTCGGGACGCAGCCGCCAGGCCAGCTCCACCTCCCCCACGACCTCGACCCCGGCGCGCAGCGCGGCGGCGATCAGCGGGTGGTGCGGCGCCCAGCCGGTGGTGACGACCCGCGTCGCCCCCTCGGGCAGCGCCGGCTCACCGAAGCGGGTCTCGGCGCCGACCCGCGCCAGCTCGGTCGCGGCGGCGAGCTGCCGCTCGCCCTCCGTGGACTCCACGACCACGACGCGCTCGCCGCGCTCGGCCAGCAGCCTGGCCACGGCGGTGCCGGAGACGCCGAGCCCGGCGACACAGGTGAGAGTCATGCCCCAGGCATCCATTCGACGTAGAACAGACCGAGCCCGAGCGCCGAGCAGAGCATCGCGATCAGCCAGAAGCGGACCACGATCGTGGTCTCCTTCCAGCCCTTGAGCTCGAAGTGGTGCTGCAACGGCGCCATTCTGAACACCCGTTTCCCGGTCAGCTTGAAGGAACCGACCTGGATGATGACCGACAGCGTGATGATCACACACAGGCCGGCCAGGATGATCAGCAGGAGCTGGGTGCGGGTGGCGATGGCGAGGCCGGCCAGCACGCCGCCGAGGGCCAGCGAGCCGGTGTCGCCCATGAAGATGCGGGCGGGCGGCGCGTTCCACCACAGGAACCCGATCAGCGCCCCCAGCACCGAGGCGGCGACCACGGCCAGGTCGAGCGGATCTCGTACCCAGTAGCAGTTGGGGCCGAGCTGGTCGATGCAGTTGTTGCGCAGCTGCCAGTTGCCGATCAGGATGTACGCCGCCAGCACGGTGCCGGTCGCGCCGCTGGCCAGACCGTCGAGGCCGTCGGTGAGGTTCACCGCGTTGGAGAACCCGACGATCATGATCAGGACCCAGATGGTGAACCCGACGATGCCGATCGACGGCCCGATGTCGCGCAGGAACGACAGGCGGGTCTCGGCCGGTGTGATGCCGTACACGTTGGGCTCGCGGACCACCATGAACGCGAAGACGGCGCCGACGACGAGCTGGCCGAGGGCCTTGGCGCCGCTGCGCAGGCCGAGGCTGCGCTGCTTGTAAATCTTGATGAAGTCGTCGAGGAAGCCCACCGCGCCGAGCCCCGTCATGAGGAACAGCACGAGCAGGCCGGACACCGTCGGCGGCTCCAGCGTCGCCAGGTGGGAGGCGCCGTAGGCGAGCAGGGCGGCCAGCACGATCACCGTGCCGCCCATGGTGGGCGTGCCCCGCTTGCCCTGGTGGCCGGAGGTCGAGGCCGCGAGTTCCTCGCGGATCTCCTGGCCGTAGCCGCGGCGCGAGAACAGCCGGATCGCCAGCGGGGTGCCCAGCATGGACAGGATCAGGCCCACCGCGCCGGCGATGATGATGTTGGTCACTGGGCGGCACCCCCGAGCAGCAGCTCGGCCGTCCGCTCCAGGCCCATGGCCCTCGGTCCCTTGATCAGCACCGCGTCACCCGGGCGCAGCCAGCCGGCCAGTTCGGCCGCGGCGGCCTCGGCGTCGGGCACGTGCACGATCCGCGTCCCCTGCCCGGGGTGCGCTCCGCCGCCGCCGGGCCCGGGCGGTCCCCCGACCAGGGGAGCGTGCGGCCCGGGCCCGTGCGGGGCGGGCACGGGAGCAGGCATCGGCACGGGACCCCCGTAAGGCGCCCCACCGGACACAGGACCGCCGTAAGGCGCCCCCGGCCCACCGTGCGGCCCACCCGGAACGGGCCCACCGTGCGGCGCCGCGCCCGGAACGGGACCGCCAGGCACGGGGCCGGGCGCCGGAACCGGCGCATGCGGAACGCCGTGAGACGGGTTGGCGGGCAGCGGACCGGGAGGAACCGCCCCGGCGGGAGCCGCACCAGCGTGCGGAGCCGGACCGGCCTGCGGAGCCGCATCGACGTGAGAAGCGGGGCCAGCATGCGGAGCCGCGCCGGCCTGCGGAGCCGCGCCGGTGTGAGAAGCAGGTCCGGTGTGCGGAGCAGGGCCGGGAGTCGGAGGCGCCGCCGGGTGCGGCCCGGGAGCCGATTCGCGGGCGGCGGCGTGGGCGCCCTCCAGCACGGGCTCGGCGTCGGGCCCGGCCACGATGAGGCCGGCCAGCCCCGCGGAGCCGGCCATCCGCCCGAGCTCGGCGTTGAGCGCCGGCCCGTCGTCGCCCAGCTCCCGCAGCGCCGCGATGACCGCGAACCGCCGCCGCCCCTTGCCGAGCACCTCGAACATCTCGAACGCGGCCCGCATCGAGTCGGGGTTGGCGTTGTAGGCGTCGTTGACGACGGTCACCCCGTCGGGCCGGTCGGTGACCTCCATCCGCCACCGGCTGCGCGGCGTGGCGGCCGACAACTCCTCGGCGATGGTCGCCACCGGCAGGCCCAGCTCGTAGCCCGCCGCGGCGGCGGCCAGCGCGTTGTCGACCGCGTGGGCGCCGTACAGCTGCAGCGACACCGGGGCGGTGCCGGACGGCGTGCGCAGTGTGAAGGAGGCCCGCCCGCGGGCGTCGACCACGACGTCCTCGGCCCGGATCGCGGCGGACTCGCCGCGCCCGAAGAAGGTCACCCGCGCGTCCGTACGGGAGGCCATGGCCCGCACCAGCGGGTCGTCGGCGTTGAGCACCGCCACGCCCGTGCGCGGCAGCGCCTCCACCAGCTCGCCCTTGGCCTTGGCGATGGCCTCCTTGCCGCCGAACACGCCGAGGTGGGCGGTGCCGACGTTGAGCACCACGCCGATCTGCGGCGGCGCGATGCGGGTCAGGTCCTTGATGTGGCCGATGTTGCGGGCGGCCAGCTCCAGCACCATGAAGCGGGTGCCGAGGTCGGCCCGCAGCACGGTCAGCGGGTGGCCGAGCTCGTTGTTGAAGCTGCCGACGGGCGCGACGGTGGCGCCGATCCGGCCGGTGAGCCGGGCCAGGAGGTCTTTGGTGCTGGTCTTGCCGGCCGAGCCGGTCACGCCGATCACGGTGACCTCGGGCAGCGCCCTGACCTGGGCGGCGGCCAGCTCGGCGAGCGCGGCGGCGGCGTCGGGCACGATCACCGAGGGTGCCTCGACCGGCCGGGTGGCCAGCACGGCGACGGCGCCGGCGCGGACGGCCTGCGCGGCGAAGTCGTGACCGTCGACCCGCGCGCCCTTGATGGCGACGAAGAGGGATCCCGGTTCGACGGCCCGTGAGTCGATCACGACGGGCCCGCGCACCACCGCGCGGGGATCGGCCATGCCCGACAGGGCGCCCGAGGTCATCTCGGCGATCCTGGCCAGAGGCATCGGGATCATGAGTGCTTCCTGCTTTCCTTGCGTGCGTCGATCGCTTCGGCGACCACCTCGCGGTCGTCGAAGGGGATCACCTCGCCAGAGACGTACTGGCCCTGTTCGTGGCCCTTGCCGGCCACCACGACGACGTCGCCGCGCCCGGCCCGGGCGATCGCGAGACCGATGGCGGCCGCGCGGTCGGGCTCAATGATCACATGAGCGCGGTCGTGCTGCGGAACGCGGAGCGCCCCCTCCATCATCGTCGTGAGGATGGCCAGCGGATCCTCCGAACGCGGATTGTCGTTCGTGAAGATGGCCACATCCGCCAGTCGTGCGGAGATTTCTCCCATAGTGGGACGTTTACCCGAATCGCGGTCGCCCCCACAGCCGAGCACGATGATCAGCCTGCCGGCCGTCACGGACCGCAGGGAGCACAGCACCGATTCGACGGCGCCAGGTTTGTGGGAGTAGTCGACGATGGCCTGGAAGTCGTCGTCGGCGCCCGTGACACGTTCCATGCGCCCCGGCACCCCGGTCAGCGTGCCGACGCCGTGGACGGCCGTCTGCAGCGGCACCCCCGCCTCCACGAGGGTCACGATGGCGCCGAGCGCGTTGGCGACGTTGAACGGGCCGGGCAGCGCGATCTGCGCGTCGGCCTCCACCCCGCCGGGCCCCACCACCCGGAACGCGCTGCCGTCGGCGCCGAGCCGGGCGTCCATCGCCCGCCACTGGGCCTCCGGGTCGCCCTGCGCCGAGAACGTGGTCATCGGCACCTTCGCCAGGCCGAGCAGCTCGCGCCCGTAGTGGTCGTCGACGTTCGTCACGCCGGCGCGGCTCAGCTCGGGCTGGAACAGCTTCGCCTTCGTCGCGAAGTAGTCGTCGAAGTCCTTGTGGAAGTCGAGGTGGTCCTGCGACAGGTTGGTGAACAGCGCCACGTCGTAGTAGATGCCGTCGACCCTGCCGAGCGCGAGCGCGTGGCTGGAGACCTCCATGGCGGCGGCGGTGACGCCCTCCTCCCGCATCAGCGCGAACAGGCCGTGCAGCTCCGTCGCCTCCGGCGTGGTGAGCGTGGGCTGGAAGCGCAGGCCGGCCGCGCGGATCTCGACCCCGCCCACCAGCCCCGTACGGTGACCGGCCGCTCGCAGGCCGGCCTCCAGCATGAAGGTGGTGGTGGACTTGCCGCTGGTGCCGGTCACGCCGAGGATCTGGATGTCGTGGGCCGGCTGGCCGTACACCCAGGAGGAGATCTGCCCGAGCAGGCCGCGCGGATCGGGCACGACGAGCACCGGCAGCCCGGTCGCCACGGCCGCCTCGCGGCCGGCCGGGTCGGTGAGCACGGCGACCGCGCCGCGCGCCATGGCGTCGGCGGCGTAGTCGGCGCCGTGGGCGCGGTTTCCGGGCAGGGCGACGTAGAGATCGCCGCGCCGGACGTTGCCGGAGTGAATGGTCACGCCGGTCAGGGCGGCGTGAGGTGAGCGCGACGAGCCGGAATCGGCGTCGAGCATGGTCGCGAGCCCGGTCAGTGGGCGAGGCGGGCTGGACGTGGGGCGCATGGACGACGGGGGACGCACGGCGAGAGCGTACCTTCCCTGCTCACTGGTCCGCGCGCGCCCGCACGGGCGGGGCGACGGACCCTGTGGGAGGAATCTTCTTGCTCTTGATGGCGAACGTCATCACATCCTTGAAGACCGGGGCCGCCAGCTCTCCGCCGAAGTGGCCCTTCTTGGGGTTCTGCACCACCGACAGCACCACGAGGCGGGGCTTGTCGGCGGGCGCGAACCCGGCGAAGGAGGCAGTGTAGCCGTCATAGCGGCCGAGTTCGGCGTCGTAGCGGTTGGCCGTTCCGGTCTTGCCCGCCACCCGGTAGCCCGGGATGGCGGCCAGCTGCCCGGTGCCCTCGGCGCCGACCGCGCTCTCCAGCATCGTCGTGACCTCCTTGGCCGTCGTCTCGCTCACCACCCTGGTCTGCTTACCTGCGGGAGCGGGGACGAACCTGCCCGAGGCGTCCGTCGTGCCGGCCACGATCTGCGGCTCGACCTTGACGCCGCCGTTGGCGATCGTCTGGTAGACGCTGGCCATCTGCAGGGCCGTCACCGAGACGCCCTGCCCGTACGCGACCGTGCAGTTCTGGCTGCCCGACCACTTGCGGTAGTCGGGCAGCAGCCCGGCCTCGGCGTTCGGGACGCCGCCGCCCGGCCGGGTGCCGAAGCCGAACGCCTTCAGCATCTGGTACAGCCGCGCGCTGCCGATCTCACGCGCCGCCATGACCGTGGCGACGTTGCTCGACTCGGCCACCGCCTGGCGGAAGGTCATCGACTCCACCTTGTGCGTGTGGGCGTCGTGCAGCACCTGGTCGGCGCAGCGGATGCGGTCGGGCACGCGGTAGACCGTGTCGGGCGTGACCGCGCCTGCCTCCAGCGCGGCGGCGGCGGTGATCACCTTGTTGGTGCTGCCGGGCTCGAAGACGTCGGCCGCGGCCTTGTTGATGTAGCTGCTCTCGTCGGCCTTGCGCCAGTTGTTCAGGTCGAGCTCGGGAGCGTTGGCCATGGCGACGATCTGGGCCGTCTGCACGTCCATGACGATGACGGTGCCGCTGTCGGCGTTCGAGGCGCGCACCTGCTCGTCGATGGACTTCTGCGCGGCCCACTGGATGTCGCGGTCGATGGTCAGGCGGACGTCCTTGCCGTCTACCGGGGCCGTGCGCTGGCTGCTGGTCATCGGGATGCGCTGACCGTCGCGGCCCGTCTCGACGCGCTGCTTGCCGTCGCGGCCGGCCAGCAGGGAGTTCTTCGCCTGCTCCATGCCGCCAAGGCCGGTGCCCTCGTCGCCGACGAAGCCGATGAGGCTGCCCGCGAGGTCGCCGGCCGGGTAGAGGCGGCGGTAGGTCCGCTTCGTCGCCAGCGACGGGATGCCGGCCTGCACCAGCCTGGTCGCCACGACGGGGTCGACGTCGCGGGCCAGGAGCTGGTAGCGGGTGTGGGTCCTGGCGAGCTTCTCGGCCATCTCCTGCTCGGTCTTGCCGAGCTGCGTGGCCAGGCTCCTGGCCACCTGCTGGCGGACCTGCGCGGGCACCTTCGTGGGGTCGATCGACACCTCGCGGGCCTCGACGGTGACGGCGAGCTCGTGGCCGTTGACGTCGGTGATGGAGCCGCGCTTGGCCGGGATGAGCTCGATGTGCTGGCGCTGGCCGACGGCGGCGGCCTCGTACACCTTGGAGTCGAGGCCCTGCATCTGGATCAGCCGGCCGGCGAAGATCGACAGGATGAACGTCATGCCGATCAGGCCGATGTTGATGCGCCGGCGCGGGCTGCCCAGCCGCAGCATGAGCGGCGGCCTCGGCGGGCGCGGCGGGGTGGGCGGCCTGCCGCCGGGGCGGCGTGGCGGCGGCACGTCGGCGCCGCGCCGCCCCGGCGCGCGCTCGCGCGCGGCGTCCTGGCGGCTGACGGCCTGCGCCCTGGAGGAGCCGGCCTGGGTACGGCGCGGCGACCCGTCGTCACGGCCCCTGGCACGGTCGTCGTGCCCTTGGGCGGGCCGCCCCCGCGGACGGTCGCCCGGCCCGAGCGGCCCCCGCCCGCGCGGCGGCTCGCCACGACCACGGGGCGCGGCGTCGTCGTCGCGAGCGGGACCGCGTCGTCGCAGCGGCTCGTCGTCACGACCAGCGGCGGAACGGCCGCGGACGGACTCGTCGCGGCCCTGGGACGCCGAGCGGCCCCGCGGGCGCTCGTCGTCGTCACGCGGATGCCTGCGCGGCCGCGCAGGCTCGTCACCCGGACGCGAACGCGGCTCCTCGCGGGAACGCCCGCGCGAGGAGCCGGCACGCCCCTCGCCGGCGGGATCCTGAGGCGGCCGGCCCCGTGCGGAGCCGTTGCGGCCGCGCGGCTCCTCAGGCGGTTCCTGAGGCGAGCGCCCGCGTGAGCCGTTGCGCCCGCGCGGCTCCTCCGACGGGTCCCGGGGCGGCCGGCCGCGGTCGTCGTCGTGCCCGAACGGCAGCTCGAACGGATCGAGCCGCTCCGACGGCCGGCGTGGCGGGTTCTCCGGCGACGCCGGACGACCCGACCCGTCGGAACGCGCGGAGCCGCCCTGCCGCCCCGACCGTCCCGGTCCGCCCGGCGTACGACGAGCGGCGCCGGGCCCTCCCTGAGAGCCGGCGCCGCCAGCGCCGCGGCCGGGACCCTGCCCCCTGCCGCCTGATTCCCTCACCGTTCCGTGTCCACCCGGCTGACCTGGTCGCCCGCGCTGCTCCAGCTGTTGACGGCGTCCCAGTCAGGGTGCTGGCCCTGCTTCTCGGCCAGCTCGGCGATGACGTCGGGCTGGGTCTTGCGCTGGTATTCCAGCTCGATCTTCTCGTTCTCCTGGCGGGCGACCGCGATCTCGCTGCGCAGGGTGGCGTCGGTGATGGCGTCCTGCGCGAGCATCGTGTTGAGCAGCAGCAGGCTCACCAGGCCGCCGCACAGCAGGCCGACCACGAGCAGCACGAACGGCGCCCGCTGCCGGCGCGCGGGACCGCGCCGCGGCGCCGGACGGCGCGACGGGGCGGCGGCGCGCGAGGCCGCCGGCCGCTTGGTCGACGCCCCCTCGGCGGGCGGCGTCTTCACGCCGGCGCCACGCCCGGCGGGCGGCGCCTTGACACCGGTGCCGCGCCCGGTGGGCGGAGTCTTCACCCCGGTGCCGCGCCCGGCGGTCGGCGGCTTCACGTCGGCGCCGCGCCCGGTGGCAGGCGCCTTCACGCCGCCCCGGGCCCGTTCGGCCGCGGGAGACTGCGCTCCGGCGCCGGCGCGTGCGGAGACCGGTCTCCTGGCTTCGGACCGCCCGCGCTCGCCGGCCCCGGCGCGTACGCGCTCCTCCGCCGGCCGCCTGCTCGCGGCCTCGGCGCGCGCGCGTTCGGCGGCCGATCGCTTGGCGGCGGCCTCAGCGGCCTCGGCGGCCTCGGCGCGCACGTCGGGACGGGGACGCGGCTTGGACTGCGTCGGCGTCGCCGACCGGCGCGTGCCCGTCTTGGGCACGGCACGGCGGACGTTCGCACTCCGGCCGGTCTCCTGCTCAGTCGTCAACACGGATCCTCTCTGCCGCCCGTAGCCGGGCCGAGGCCGCCCGCGGGTTGCGGGCGAGCTCTTCGTCGCTTGGGAGCTCCGCTCCCCTCGTCAGCAGGCGGAACCTCGGCTGGTGCGCCGGCAGCGGGACGGGCAGCCCGGGCGGGCTGGTGTCCCTGGTTCGCGCCGTGAGGGCCTGCTTGGCGAGCCGGTCCTCGAGTGAGTGGTAGGAGAGCACGACGACTCGCCCACCGAGCGCCAGCGCGTCGAGCGCCGCGGGCAGCGCCGCCTCCAGGGCGGACAGCTCCGCGTTCACTTCGATGCGCAGCGCTTGGAAAGTCCGTTTAGCGGGGTTGCCCCCGGTGCGCCGGGTCGCGGCGGGGATCGCATCGCGAACGATGTCCGCCAGCCGCTTGGTCGACGCGATGGGTTCTTTCGCGCGCTCCTTGACGATAAGGCCCGCGACCCTGCCGGCAAAGCGTTCCTCGCCGTAGTCGCGCAGAATGCGGGTCAATTCGGCCGCGGAGTAGGTGTTGACCACCCGTTCGGCGGTCAGCTCCTGCGAGGTGTCCATGCGCATGTCGAGCGGCGCGTCGTAGGAGTAGGCGAACCCGCGCTCGGCCTCGTCTAGCTGCGGGGAGGAGACCCCGAGGTCGAAGAGCACGCCGTCGATCGTGGTGCGCCCGGCGTCGGCGAGCACCTCGGCCAGGTCACCGGAGGAGGCGTGCACCAGCGTGATCCGCTCCGCGTACGGGCTCAGCCTGCGGGTGGAGTGTTCGATGGCGAAAGGGTCACGGTCGATCCCGATCAGGTGCAGCGCCGGATGGGCGGCCAGCAGGGCCTGTGAGTGGCCGCCGAGACCGAGGTTGGCGTCGACGACGACCGGCTCGGGCCCCGACAGCGCGGGACCGAGCAACTCCAGTACGCGGTCGAGCATCACCGGAACGTGACCGCCCCCGCCGACGTTGTCGTCCATCTCCAACCCCCCTCTCGCGTCCTTGCTCGCGGATGACGCGTCATGCGATCGTTCGCCGGTCATTCTCCTGGGTCCCCACCCGGCGCCGCCCGGCCAGGTCCCCATCCGCACCCTCTTCGTGGACGCCCGTCATCTGACACCGGGGAAGGTGCATCAGCTGGCGGACAGTGGTTGCGGGTGGAGACCTCGCCGAACGACTTCACCGACGGATCGACCGTGGTCATTCACAAGATCCCTGGCAGCACCTCCTCCGACAGATCGGCGAACGCCTGTTCCTGCTCGCTGAGGTAGGTGTCCCAGGCCTTGGCGTCCCAGATCTCCAGCCGGGTGTTGGCCCCGATGACGACGCAGTCACGCTCCAGGCCGGCGTACTGGCGCAGGCCCTGCGGGATCGTGATGCGGCCTTGTTTGTCTGGTTTCTCGTCGGACGCGCTGGCGAAGAAGACGCGGCTGTAGTCGCGCACCGCCTTGGCGGTGACCGGGGCGGTGCTGAGAGCCTCGGTAATGCGCTGGAACTCCTCCACGGGAAAGACGTAGAGGCATCGCTCCTGGCCTTTGGTGATCACAAGACCCTCCGCCAGCTCCTCACGGTACTTAGCCGGCAGGAACAGCCGTCCCTTGTCGTCCAGACGCGGTTGATGGGTGCCGAGGAACACCGGCCCCACCTCCCGTGCCTCGTGAAGCGCTCAGCGCTGGTGCACCGGGCCCTCCACTGCGCACCACCATACTCCACTTCTCCCCACCGTCAACTGATTCGAACCGTCTTCATCATCAGTTTCCGATGCGTTACCGCAGGTCAGCGCGATGGAGCAGAGTGGAGGGGGGTGAGCGGCCGGTCCCCGCCGTTGGGCGTGTCGGCGGGTTCAAAAGGCCGACGGAATAAGGACTCGCGGGGCTCGGGAAGCCACGGGGTGGAGGAAAGTGGAGCGGCCCGCTCCCGCATGTGTCATGAGAATCGCACCTGTATGCGACATGAGCAGGAACTAAACAGGGGTTGCCTGGACTATCCACAAATGTCGCTCTCGAACCCACAGCGTCGTAGGGTCGTACAGACAATGGAAAAGGAATGGCATGGCTCCCGCAATGGCACCTCACGGGACGGCCGTCGCACTTCTCATGGAGGCCTGGTGGCAGTAACCCATGACGTCCCTCCCCAGCTCGACGAGCTGGTCTCCACGGCACACCGCATCCGCGAGGCCATCGAGTCGGTTATCGAGGGCAAGAGCGACGCAGTCCGCCTCACGTTGACCGTATTGCTCTCCGAGGGACACCTCCTGATCGAGGACGTCCCGGGCGTCGGCAAGACCATGTTGGCCAAAGCACTCGCCCGCTCCATCGACTGTCCCGTCCGCCGGGTGCAGTTCACCCCCGACCTGCTGCCCAGCGACATCACCGGGGTGAGTGCGTACAACCAGCAGACCAGGGAGTTCGAGTTCAAGCCGGGGCCGATCTTCGCCAACATCGTCGTGGGCGACGAGATCAACCGCGCCTCGCCGAAGACCCAGTCCGCGTTGCTGGAGTGCATGGAAGAGCACCAGGTGACGGTGGACGGCGTCACCTACCAGTTGGACGCCCCTTTCATGGTGATCGCCACCCAGAACCCGATCGAGATGGAGGGCACCTATCCCCTGCCCGAGGCGCAGCGCGACCGTTTCACCGCGCGCGTGGCGATGGGCTACCCGGAGCCCACCGCCGAGCTGGAGATGCTCGACGTGCACGGCGGCACCTCGCCCCTCGACAAGTTGCAGCCGGTGGCGACGACGGCGGAGGTGCGCGCCCTCATCGAGGCCGTACGCGGCGTCTACGTCTCCCAGGCGGTCAAGAAGTACGCCATCGACCTGGCGGTGGCCACCCGCCACTCCCCCGACCTGCGGCTGGGCGCCTCCCCGAGGTCCACGCTGCAGCTCGTACGCGCCGCCAGGGCGCACGCGGCGCTGGCCGGCCGCGACTACGTCATCCCCGACGACCTGCAGGACCTGGCCATTCCCGTGCTGGCGCACCGGCTGCTGCCCAGCGTCGAGGCCCAGGGGCAGCGCCGGCTGCCCGAGCAGGTGGTGACCGATCTGATCAGGCGCGTGCCGGTGCCGGAGACGCGAGCGTCGTGAGAGCCGGACTGCGGGCGCTGACCTCGCGGGGCAGGTCGTTCCTGGCGTCCGGGATCGCCGCGCTGGTCATGGCGGTCCTCCTGGGCGAGAACGACCTGTTCAGGATCGGGATCCTGGTGACGGCGCTGCCGCTGCTGGCCGCGATGGTGGTGGCCAGGACCCGCTACCGGCTGAGCTGCGCCAGGCGTCTCGACCCGCTCAGGGCAGAGGTGGGCGGCGAGGCCACCGTGACCCTGCGGCTGGAGAACGTCACCCGGCTGCCCACCGGGCTGCTGCTCATCGAGGACACGGTCCCGTACGCGCTGGGCGTGCGGCCCAGGTTCGTGCTGGACCGGGTCGAGCCGAGGGGCGTGCGGGAGATCGACTACCGGGTCCGCTCCGACCTGCGCGGCCGGTATCCGATCGGGCCGCTGTCCATCCGGATCGCCGACCCGTTCGGGCTGGTCGAGCTGACCCGTTCGTTCACGATCAGTGACACGCTGGTGGTGACGCCGCCGGTCGCGGCGCTGCCGCACGTACGGCTGTCGGGCGAGTGGGCGGGCGGCGGCGACAGCCGTACGCGCAACGTGGCGGCGGCGGGCGACGACGACGTCGCGCCGCGCGAATACCGGCAGGGCGACGACCTGCGGCGGGTCCACTGGCGTTCGACCGCCCGCCGCGGCGAGCTGATGGTGCGCCGCGAGGAGCAGCAGTGGCAGAGCCGCGGCGCCCTCCTGCTGGACACCCGCCGGCACGCCCACCGTGGCGAGGGCCCGCGCTCGTCGTTCGAGACGGCGGTCTCGGCCGCGGCCTCGATCGGCGTGCACCTGGCCCGCGAGGGCCTGGGCCTGCGGCTGGTGACCGACCAGGGCCCCGAGCACCTGAGCGACAGCGGCGTGAGCCACTCGCTGCTCGACACGCTCGCCGTCGTCCGGCACAGCCCCGCCCGCACCCTGGAGATGGGCGTCTCGGCCCTGCGCCAGGGCGGCGGTGAGGGACTGATCGTGGCCGTGCTCGGCGCGATCGACGCCGAGGAGGCGCGTGAGCTGGCCAGGCTGAGGCACAGCAGCATCACCGGCGTGGCCGTGATGCTCGACGTGAGCACCTGGGAGGGCAGCGACCGCAGCGCGCAGGAGAACTTCGAGGCCGCGCAGACGATCCTGGCCGGCTACGGCTGGCGCATCGTGCGGCTG
Organism: Nonomuraea aridisoli; assembly: GCF_003236395.1. Taxonomy (GTDB): domain Bacteria; phylum Actinomycetota; class Actinomycetes; order Streptosporangiales; family Streptosporangiaceae; genus Nonomuraea; species Nonomuraea aridisoli. The sequence goes on from NZ_POUD01000106.1 coordinate 19,762, forward strand.
CCGGCGGGCGTCTCGATCGCCGCCGTCTGGCAGGACGCCGCCAACCGCGGCAGGTACGTGCTCAACCCCACGGGAGGCGCGGCATGAGACTGACGATCGCCTCGGGAGCGGCCGCGTTCACCGCGGCGTTCCTGCTCTCCCCGCTCTTCCAGGGCGGGAGCTGGTTCTGGACGTCGCTCGGCGCCGTCCTCGCCGTGGTGGCCGCGGGCCTGCTGAGCAACCGCCTGGCGCTGCCCGGGTGGGCGACCCCGCTGGTGGGGCTGGCCGCGACGTGGCTGTACCTGACGCTGTCCTTCTCCTCCGACAAGGCGTGGGCGCTGCTGGTGCCGACGAAGGAGTCGGTCGTGGAGCTGGCGCGGCTGCTGGGCGTCGGGTGGGAGGACATCCAGCGCTTCGCCGCCCCGGTCCCGGACACCGAGGGCATCACGCTGCTGACCGCGGGCGGCGTGGCGCTCATCGCCATCGCCGTTGACCTGCTGGCCGTGCGGATGCGGCGGGCGGCGCTCGCCGGGCTGCCGCTGCTGGCCCTGGCCATGGTCCCGGCGACGATCCTGACCGACCCGATCAGCTGGCCCGCGTTCATCCTGGCCGCGCTCGGCTTCATCGGCCTGCTGGTCGCCGACGGGCACGAGCGCGTCGGCCGCTGGGGCAGGGCGGTGCTGGTCCGCCGCACCCGCGTGGCCCCCGGCCAGCCGGTCGCCCCCAGGCCCGGGACCGGGACCGCGGACACGAACGGGCTGCGGCTGTCGGGCAAGCGCATCGGGTTCGCCGCGATCGCGCTGGCGGTGCTGGTGCCGGCGCTGCTGCCGGCGATGGAGCCGGTGTCGTTCTTCACGTTCGGCGTGGGCGGCTCGGGGTCGGGACGGGGCAACTCGATCAGCATCCCCAACCCGATCGCCAACCTGAAGGGCCAGCTGGAGCTGCCGGAGCCGCGCGAGGTCCTCAACTACGCCAACAACGACGACACCCCGCGCTACCTGCGGATCTACGCGCTGGACACGTTCGACGGCCAGCAGTTCGGCATGACCGAGCCGAAGGGCGCGCCGCAGAACCGCACGGACAACGGCCCGCTGCCCGCCCCCGCGGGCCTCAGCCTGGAGACCGCGACCAAGGACGTGGTCACCGATATCCGGATCAGCGACCAGATCGAGCGGCTGTCCTTCCTGCCGCTGCCGTATCCGGCGCGGGAGATCCAGGTGGACGGCGACTGGCGGGCCGACGTCGACACGCTGATGGTCTTCTCCACCCGCGAGGAGGCCGCCGGCCTGGAGTACGAGGTGCAGACCAGCGAGCCGGACGTGAACCCGGACCTGCTCGACTCCCTCAACGGCAGGCAGCCGACGACGGATCCGCGTTACCTGCGCCTGCCGCCGAACCTGCCCCCCGACATCCGCGCGCTGGCCGTCGAGGTGACCTCGGAGGCCAGGACGGACTACGAGGCCGCGGTGATGCTGCAGCAGTTCTTCACCACGGACGGCGGCTTCACCTACAACCTGCGCACGCAGGGCCACAGCAACTCGGCGCTGCGCGACTTCCTGTTGCGTGACCGGGCGGGCTACTGCGAGCAGTTCGCCGCCTCGATGGCGGTGCTGGCCCGGGTGGTGGGCATCCCGTCGCGGGTGGCCATCGGCTACACCGGCGGCGTGAAGATCGGCGACCGGTGGTCGGTCGGCACCAACGACTCCCACTCCTGGCCGGAGCTGTACTTCGAGGGCGTGGGCTGGCTGCCGTTCGAGCCGACTCCGTCGGGGGCGGCCGGTCAGGGCAGCGCGCGGGTGCCGGCGTACTCGGAGCCCAGGCCCGAGGCGACCGAGGAGGAGACGAGCACGCCGACGCCCGGCGCGACGAGCTCCTCCTCCGACGAGCCGTCGGAGCAGCAGGCCCGGCAGAACGAGCGCCAGCTCGACCGCGAGGCCCAGTCCGCGCCCGGCGCGGTGCCGGTGGACGAGTCGATGCCGCTGATCGGCCAGATCGGCATCGGGGCGGGCGTGCTGCTGCTGGTGCTGCTCATCCCGGCCGGGATGCGGCTGGTCACCAGGAGCCGGCGCGTACGCACGCTGGGATGGAAGGTGTCGGAGCCCGCCGACGACCTGACGGCCGCGATGATGTCGAGCCCGTCGGGCCGGCATCCGTCGGTGGCGGCCGCGTGGGCGGAGCTGGACGACGTGCTGTACGACTACGGCATGGCGCGGGTGCCCAGCGAGACCCCGCGGGCGCTGGCGCGCCGGCTGGCCGAGCAGTACGGGTTCGACGCCGACGCGACCGCGGCGATCACGGCCATCGCCTCGGCGGTGGAGCGGGTGTTGTTCGCCAGGGATCCGGGCGTGATCGCACCCATGAGAAAGGACCTGCGCACGGTGCGGCAGGCCCTGGCGGCCACGGTGTCACGCGGACGGCGGGTGCGGGCGTTGCTGCTGCCGCCCTCGACGCTGCGGCGGCTGCGGGGGGCGGGCGAGCGCCTGCTCGACGGGTTCGACCTGCTGGAGACCATCAGGCTGCGGAGGACGGCAGCGCAGAAGGGCTCCTGACCGGGAACGAACGTGCGGCCGTCCCCCGAGGGGCGGCCGCATTTTCGTCTGCCGATTCGGTCAGCGCTCGTCGTGACGACGGCGCCAGCGCTCTTCCATGCGCTCCATGAACGTGCCCCGGTTTCCCCGGCGGGCCTGCTTGCCCGGAGGAACGGCGCCGCCCTGGGGCGCGGCGGAGTCACCGAACCCGTTCATGCGTTTCCAACTGGACAGGCCCCACAGACACGCGGCGAGCATGACCACGAAACCGCCGACGCCGAGCGGGATCAGCGCACTGCCACTCAACACCACGCCGACCATCATGACGACGACACCGATGGCAAAGCCGATGGAGGCCTTGATCAGGCGGCGCTTGTAATGGCTGCGTGGGTCACTGATCCTTACGGTGTTGGCCCACTTCGGGTCCTCGGCGTAGAGGGCCTGCTCGATCTGGTCGAGCAAGCGCTGCTCGTGCTCAGAGAGCGGCACGGCGCCTCCCAAGGACGGCCCCAGGACGGGGAAGACGGCAACGGACGACACGGGGTGTCCGAACCTCGCGGTCGGTTATCCCCAGAATACGAGGCTGTAGACGTAGGCGAAAGCAAACGTCCAACGCAGACCAAACCGGAGGTGACGTCATGGCTCTATTGTGGACCATCTCGCCCCCCTTACCCCAAAATCGTGACACGCACGCCCCCACAGATCCGGACATGGACGTCATGTCTCTATTTCATCAAGCTTGCCACGTACTAGGGACGCCGGGAGCACCGCATCGGGTCCGAATCTCCGGATCGCCTTGTCCATGGCCTGCTCCGCCTCGCGCCAGCCCGTCTCCTTCTCGCCGAGACCGAGCTGATGAGCGGCCTCGCCGGCCGGCCGCAGGTTTTCCATCCTGACCCCCACCAGGCGCAACCTCACCCGCTCGAGACCGGCGGCGTGGAACAGCTCACAGGCGGTGGCGTAGATCACCTGAGCCACGTCGGTGGGCTCGCGCAGCGTGCGCGAGCGGTTGATCGTCGTGAAATCGGCACGGCGAAGCTTCACACTTACTGTCCTTCCCACGTGACCGGCCTTACGCATGCGGGCCGCCACCCGCTCCGACAGCCGCAGCAGCTCGCGCCGGATCACCTCGGGATCGTCCACGTCGGTCGCGAACGTCTCCTCGTTGCCGATGCTCTTGTCGGGCACGTGGGCGCTCACCGGGCGCTCGTCGCGCCCCCACGCCAGCGCCGCCAGATGACCGCCGACGGCCGGCCCCAGCTCGCGCTGGAGCGTGCCCGTCGGCACGCGGGCCAGGTCGCCGACCGTGCGGATGCCGAGGCGGACGAGCGCCTGCTCGGTGCGCTCGCCGACGCCCCACAGCGCCGACACCGGCAGCGGATGCAGGAAGTCGACCACCTCGCCGGCCGGCACCACCAGCAGCCCGTCGGGCTTGCACTGCTTGGAGGCGAGCTTGGCGACGAATTTGTTGGCGGCCACGCCGACCGAGCAGGTGATGCCGTACCGCTCGAGCACCTGCTCCCTGATCATGGCGGCGATGGCGGCGGGCGGGCCGAGCCTGCGCCGGGCGCCACCGACGTCGAGGAACGCCTCGTCGGAGGCGATCGGCTCGACCAGCGGGGTGATCGCGTGGAAGATCTCCATCACGCCGCGGGAGACCTCGGCGTACTTGGCGTGGTCGGGCGGGATGACGGTGGCCTGCGGGCAGAGCCGGCGCGCCCTGCTCATCGGCATCGCGGAGTGGACCCCGCGGGCGCGGGCCTCGTAGGTGGCGCTCAGCACGACGCCGCGCCCGGCCGGCGAGCCCACGATCACCGGGCGGCCACGCAGCTCGGGACGGTCGAGCAGCTCGACGCTGGCGTAGAAGGCGTCCATGTCGACGTGGAGGATCGGGCAGCCGCTGTCATCGACCCCGGTCCGCGGAGCGGGGCCGATGCCGGTGATCTGCTTGCGAGACACGCCGTCGATTCTATCCGAACAGGCGTTCTACACCGAGGGGGGCGGTCATCGAATCTCAGCTCCTGTGGGCCAGGACGTGCAGCTGCGTGGCGATGTCGCGCAGCACGGGGTGGGTGGCGGCGATCTGTTCGAGAGCGGCCAGCGCCTCGGCGGCCCGCGTGTCGCCGTCGACGATCCTGCTCGGCACCAGGTCGGTGAAGACGCGCACCCCGTGGACCGAGCCGACGGTGAAGCCGGTCGAGGACAGCAGCTCGACCAGGGTGTCGGCGGTGTAGCGGCGGGGCGTGGGGTCGCGGTCGCCCCAGCTGCCGCACGGGTCGGCGAGCACGGCCCTGGCGTCGTCGAACTGCCCGGCGATCGCCCGGTGGATCGCGCTCGCGACGGGGTTGGCGGCCAGCACGCTGACGGCCCCGCCCCTGCGCAGCAGGCCGGCGACCGCGGTCAGCGCGCTGATCGGGTCGTCGACGTATTCGAGCACGCTGTGGCAGAGCACCAGGTCGGCGGCGTCCCGGGGCAGCAGCTCGCCGAGGTCGGCGGCGTCGCCCTGCAGCGCGCGCACGCCCACGCCCTTCTCCTTGGCGCGGCGTTCGAGCGCGGCCAGCGAGTCGGGGCTCGGGTCGACGACGGTGACGGCGTGCCCGAGCACGGCCAGCGGCACGGCGAACCCGCCGGTGCCGCCGCCGGCGTCGACGATGTCGAGCGACTCGCGGCCGGTGGCCGCGGCGCGCTCGGCCAGCACGGACCGCAACGCGTCCCACACGACGGCGGTGCGCACCGCCGGGGTCCTCGTCACGCCTTCTGCACGCAACGTCGGCTCGCCTCCCTCTCCCTCGCGACCGGCGCCCTCGCGAACGCGCACTTCGCGAACGGCTCTCTTCGCGGACGGGCCCAGCCTACGCGGTGAGCGGGAGCGCCCGCTCCCCTCCGGCGAGACCGCCTCCGGGACGTGCCGGGCCCACCCGTCCAAACGGGACGCGCGCCTCTCCAGAACGCGCCGGGATCGGGGTCCCGAACGGGGCGCGCCTTTCCGGGACGCGCCCGGATCAGCCTCCCGAAGGGGGAGGCGCGCGGGCGGTCAGCTGTCGGAGCCGGCCGCGAGTCGTCTCGGTGCGCGCAGCCGCCAGGCGTCGGCGAGCAGCTCGCCCATCTCCTCGGCGTCCACCGCCCCGAACCGCACGAGCACGATCGCGTGGCCGTCGTAGTGGGGCATGGTGCGGAACTTGGCGGGCTCGGCCGCGACCAGGCCGTCCTTCTCCTCCTGCGAGGCCACCGGGAGCACCAGCAGGTCGCCCTCTTCCCTGATCCGGGCGAACCACTTGCCCCGCACGTAGAAGGCGGGGGTGCCGTACATGGGCTTCTCGGCGGTCTCGGGCAGCGCCAGCGCGAGGCGGCGTACGTCCTCTTCCGTCACCATGCCACCCACGATAGGCGCGGGCATGGGAAAGGGCGCGTCGCGGCTGGTGACGCGCCCTTCGCCGTACGGACGCCGGTCCGCCGTGCGGGCCGGCGTGGTTGGAACGTACCCCGGACAGGCGGTCGCGGTCCGCCCAAAAGGGGTGTCTAAAGGGTGAGGCTTGGCTTGAGTTGTTTGAAGCGCGCCAGCAGGCCGTTGACGAACTGCGGCGACTCGTCGGTCGACAGCTCGCCCGCCAGGTGCACCCACTCGCTGATGACCACGCCCTCGGGCACGCCCGGCATCCACAGCAGCTCGTACGTGCCGCCGCGCAGGAGGTTGCGGTCGACCGCGGGCATCCGGTCGAGCGTCCACCCCTCGGCGTAGGTGGTGATCAGCTCGTCGATGCGCGTGCGGTGCCGGGCCACGCCCTCGACGATCGTCGAGGTGTACTCGTTGACCGGCGGCTCCTGCCGGGCCACGCGCTCGGCGAGGATCTTCAGCGGATCCTCGCCGCGCAGCTCCGACTCGAAGAGGATGTCGAGCGCCCGCCTGCGTGCTTTGCCGCGTGCCGACACCTCAGGCCCGGCCGAGGTATTCGCCGGTGCGGGTGTCGACCTTGACCTTCTCGCCTGTGGTGATGAACAGCGGGACCTTGATCTCGGCGCCGGTCTCCAGCGTGGCGGGCTTGGTGCCGCCGGTGGAGCGGTCGCCCTGCAGGCCCGGCTCGGTGTTGGAGATGGTCAGCTCGGCGGCGGCGGGCAGGTCCACGTAGAGCGCGGAGCCCTCGTTGAACGCCACCGTGGCCAGGGTGTTCTCCAGCATGTAGTTGGCGGCCGTGCCGACGGTCGCGGCGGGCACGTTGACCATGTCGTAGGTCTCGGTGTCCATGAACACGAAGTCGTCGCCGTCCTTGTAGGAGTACTGCATCTCCCGCTTGTCGACGTTGGCCACCTCGACCTTGACGCCGGCGTTGAAGGTCTTGTCGACGACCTTGCCGGACAGGACGTTCTTGAGCTTGGTGCGCACGAACGCACCGCCCTTGCCCGGCTTGACGTGCTGGAACTCGACAACGCTCCAGAGCTCACCGCCCTCGAGCTTCAGCACCATGCCGTTCTTGAGGTCGTTGGTCGTCGCCACTCGTTCTTCTCCCGGGTGCGGCCGCTCTTCAGGACGAGCAGCTTCTTGGTCGTCTTCGTGAAAGTTCCGGCCCGCCTGCACGTGTCACGAGGGATGGCCCTCGTCGCGAACCCCGCCCCGGCCCGGAAGCAGACCCCAGGCTCGGCGGTGATCGGAACTCGATCCTCTAGTCTACCGGTCCGCGCGGGGCTCAGGAACGGCTCGGCCGCCGGGCGGGGGCTACCGGCTGGGCAGGCTCCAGTCGTTCATGAAGTCCACCGCAGGTCCGAAGGGGTCCATCTCGCCCTTCTCCAGAGCCTTCACCAGGTCGTGGTAGACCTCGGTGACCTGGCGGACCTGGTCGTCGCCGGACCGCCTGGCCGCCCTCCAGAGCTTCTCGCGGGCCTTGCGGGCCACGCGCGGGTCGATGCCGCCCATGCGCTCCTGGGCCCTCAGCGAGTCGTCGAACGCCTTCGCCCACCCGCCCCACCCGCCCGGGGGCATCTGCTGTCCCAGGGTGGCCTTCGGGCCGGCGGTCTCGCGC
>NZ_POUD01000107.1 GCF_003236395.1 Nonomuraea aridisoli
GCCTTCCCACCGCCAGCGAAGCCCTTCCAGCGAAGAACCGCCTCGCAGAGGCTCTCCCCACCACCGACCAACCCCTCCGGACAGAGAGCCGCCTCACCGCAGACGGCCTCCCCGCCACCGGCGAACCTCTCGCGGGACTGGACCCGAACGGCCCTGGGGCCGGCAACGGCGACGTGAGCGGATCCGATGGGCCGGCCGACGTTCGCGAACTGCGCTGCGCGGGCGGCTCTGGGGGCGAGGGCGGCGCTGGTGAGGCGCGGCCGAGGGTGGATGTGGTGGGTGGGTGTCTGCTGGCGTTGGCGCTCGGGTTGCTCGTCGTCGGGTTGTACAACCCCGACCCCGCGCATGCCGTCCTCCCGCCCTGGGGGTGGCCGCTGATCGCGGCGGGGGCGGTGACGGCGGCCGGGTTCGTGTGGTGGGAGATCCGCTCCCCCGTACGCCTCCTCGACCTCACCGGCGCCCCCAAGACGCCGCTCCTCGCCACCCTCGCGGTCAGCTTCCTGGCGGGGGCCGCGCTGCTCGTCACCATGGTGTTCGTCCCGCTCGCCGCCCAGACGCTGCTGAGCATGGACGAGCTGGAGGGGGCACTGTTCCTCGCCCGGTTCCTCGTCTCCCTGACCGTCGGCGCGGTGCTGGGCGGCCTGCTGGCCCGCAGACTGGGCGACCGGTACGTGGCGGTGGCGGGCATGGCGGTGGCGGCGTCCGGTTACGCGCTGATGAGCCGCTGGCCGCCCGACCTGGCGGACGCGGGCCTGGCGCTCGACCGCGATCTCGTCATCGCCGGTCTGGGCCTCGGCCTGGTGATCGCGCCGGTCTCCTCGGCGGTGCTGCGGGCCAGTACGGCCTCCCAGCACGGCGTGGCGTCGGCGGCCGTCGTCGTGGCCCGGATGATGGGCATGCTGATCGGCATCGCGGCGGTGTCGGCGTGGGGCTTCCACCGCTTCCAGTCGCTGACGGCCGACCTCGACACGCCGCTGCCGTTCGGCGTGGACCCGGAGACCTACCAGCAGCGGCTGGCCGACTACACCGCCCAGGTACAGGCCGCCCTGCACACCGAGTACACCGAGATGTTCCTGGTCACCGCCGTCGTCTGCGTCCTCGGCGCCGCCGTCGCCTTCCTCGTCCCCCACCGGCCCCGCCCAGCTTGAGCGACCCCGCCGATGGCCTGGCCCGCCCCGGCCGCGAAGCGCGCGCCATCCCCTCCCGCAACAGCACGCCCGCGCGCAGAGCATCAACCCGACGCGGACGCCCGACCGCCACCTCACCGCTCGGTCGACACGAGCGCGAACCGCAGCCGCGGCCCCGGGCGCAGTGGTCCGGGGCCGCGGCGGCCTCCAAGCCTCAAAGCCCTCAAGCCTCAGAGGTTTCAAAGCCCTCGAACCCTCAAGGCCGCAAGGCCGCAAGGCCGCAAGGCCGCGGAGTGTCGGCTCAGGTCACGGCGAGAGGCGGTGGAGGTCGCGGGGGAAGGCGGTGGTCTGGCGGATGTTGGCGGCCCCTGTCAGGCGCGCCGTCCACCGCTCCAGCCCGAGCGCGAACCCCCCGTGCGGCGGCATCCCGTACCGGAACGCCTGCAGATACCCCTCGTACGCATCCGTGCCCTCGCCCCGGGCGGCCAGGGCGCGCACGTAGTCGTCGTAGCGGTGCAGCCGCTGCCCGCCCGTCACCAGCTCCAGCCCGCGGAACAGCAGGTCGAACCCGTTGGAGTAGCCGGGCCGCGCCGGGTCGGGGTGGGTGTAGAAGGGCCGTTTGGCCATCGGGTAGCCGGTGACGAAGAGGAACTCCGACCCGTGCTCCTTCAGCGCCCACTCCGACAACCACCGTTCCTGCTCCGGCGACAGGTCGGGCTCGTCGGACGACGTCAGGCGCCGCGCCTCGGCGAAGTGCACCGCCGGGATCTCGGCGGGCACCTCCGGCAGCGTGACCCCGAGGAGGTCGAGGGCGGCCGGGGCGCGGCGGCGTACCGACTCCAGCATGCCCGCGACGGCCTCCCGCAGCACCGCCATCACGTCCCGGTGGTCGCGCACGAAGCCCAGCTCGGCGTCGAGGCTCGTGTACTGGGCGAGGTGGCGTACGGTGTCGTGCGGTTCGGCGCGGAAGACGGGCCCGACCTCGTAGACCCGCTCGAACACCCCCACCATGGCCTGCTTGTAGAACTGCGGCGACTGCGCCAGGTACGCGGGCCGGCCGAAGTAGTCGATGCCGAAGACGTTCGCGCCCGACTCGGTGGCCGAGCCGACGATCTTCGGGGTGTGGATCTCGGTGAAGCCGAGCCGGTCGAGCGTCTCACGGAACCCGGCCACGCTCGCGGCCGAGATCTCCAGGGGCGCCCGCAGCATCGGATGGCGCAGGGCGACCGGCGCGTGGTCGAGCACCGTCGGCAGGGCGGCCGAGACCACGGGACGGTAGAGGTCGAACGGCGGCGGCGCGCTCGGCCGCGCCAGCACCTCGATCTCGGGTGCGACCAGTTCGTAGCCTCCGGGCGCCTGGGAGCCGGCGGCCACCGTACCGGTGACCTGGACGACGCTCTCCTCCGCGGGCAGGTCGCCGGACGCGGCCACCGCCTGGGCCAGGCCGCTGCGGTCTCTGACGATGAGGAAGGACACGGACTTCAGCCGCCGGCGGCGATAGACCCAGCCGGCGATCGTCACTCGTTGCCCGGCGTGCTCTGCGAGCTCCGCCGACAGGACACGAGAGATCATTACAGCTCCTCTGAGGAAGTGCATGACCCCTTGGGAGTGCGGGGGAGAAGGGAGCTCCCGGTGCCACCGCACTTTCGCCGCCTCGCGAAGGAGGCGGCCTCGAAGGACCCTGTGACGGGGGTCAGACCGGCGGGGCATTTCCTCCCCGCACTCGGGAGTGTCTTCACCGGCGGGGCGCGGGACCGCCTTCGCAGCTACCGGCGGCTCTCTGGACCCGTGGGGCCCGCTGGCTACTCGTCTCCGTCAACGTGTTGCCGCCGATCCTACGATCACCCGGGGACCGGCGGCAAAACGATTACTTCTCCTTCTTGCCGCGCTTCTCGCGGATCTTCATCGTGACCTCGATGGGCGAGCCGGCGAAGCCGAACTCCTCACGGATGCGCCGTTCGATGAAGCGCCGGTAGGTGTCCTCCAGCCAGCCGGAGGTGAACAGCACGAACTTCGGCGGCTCGACGGACGCCTGCGTGGCAAAGAGGATCTTCGGCTGCTTGCCGCCCCGGACCGGCGGCGGCGTCTGCTGCACCAGCTCGGTGAGGAACGCGTTGAGCCGCGCCGTCGGCACCCGCGTGGACCACGAGTCGAGCGCCTTCTCCAGCGCCGGCACCAGCCGGTCGACGTGGCGGCCGGTCTTGGCGGAGATGTTGACGCGCAGCGCCCACGGGGTGCGGACGAGCTGCCGGTCGATCTCCTTCTCCAGGTAGTAGCGGCGGTCCTCGTCGACGAGGTCCCACTTGTTGAACGCCACCACCATCGCCCGGCCCGACTCGATGACCAGGCCGATGATGCGCAGGTCCTGCTCGGTGAGCGGCTCGCTGGCGTCGATCAGCACGACAGCCACCTCGGTGCGCTCCAGGGCCGCGCGGGTGCGCATGGCGGCGTAGAAGTCGGCGCCCTGCAGCTCGCGGTCGCGCCGCCGGATGCCGGCCGTGTCGACGAAGCGCCAGGTGCGCCCGCCCAGCTCGACCAGCTCGTCCACGGGGTCGCGGGTGGTGCCGGCCATCGGGTCGACGAGCACGCGCTCCTCCCCCGCCAGCTTGTTGAGCAGGGAGGACTTGCCGACGTTGGGCTTGCCGAGCAGCGCCACGCGGGCGGGCCCGCGCTGCGCGTCGAACGTGACCTCGGGCGTCTCGGGCAGCGCGTCGAGCACCACGTCGAGCAGGTCGCCACTGGAACGCCCGTGCAGGGCGGAGACCGGGTACGGCTCGCCCAGCCCGAGCGACCACAGCCCGGCGGCCTCCAGCTCCAGCTGCTGGTTGTCGACCTTGTTGGCGGCCAGGATGACCGGCTTGCCGGACTGCCGCAGCACCGAGCCCACGATCTCGTCGGCGTCGGTCGCGCCCACGGTGGCGTCGACCACGAACACGATCACGTCGGCCAGCTCGACGGCGACCTGGGCCTGCTCGGCGATGCGCAGGTTCATCCCCGTGGCGTCGGGGTCCCAGCCGCCGGTGTCGACCACGGTGAAGCGGCGGCCACGCCAGTTGGCCTCGTACGTGACGCGGTCGCGGGTGACGCCGGGGACGTCCTCCACGACCGCCTCGCGGCGGCCGATGATGCGGTTGACCAGCGTGGACTTGCCGACGTTGGGCCGCCCCACGATGGCGACGACGGGCAGCGGGGCCTCGTCGCCGTGCTCGGTGATCTCGAGTTCGTCGAGGTCGGCCTCGACCCAGTCCCCCGTAGACACGATATTTCGTCCTTAATGTGAGTCCCGCACCCGATCGGGTCAGGTGCGCTCGTGTATCTGGTCGCGGCCACTCAGGGAAGCCTGATCCGCGACCAGCCTCAGCACCTCGGCGATGACCTCGTCGAGGGTCAGCGCGGTGGTGTCGAGTTCGACGGCGCCTGCCGCCATCGACAAAGGGTCGGTCTTGCGTGTCGAGTCGAGCGTGTCGCGCCGGGCCATGGCCTCCTGCTGCGCCTCCACCGTCGAGCCGGCCACCTCGGCGCTGCGCCGGCGGGCGCGGGCCTCGGGGCTCGCCGTCAGGTAGACCTTGACGGAGGCGTCGGGGCAGACGACCGTGCCGATGTCACGGCCCTCGACGACGATGCCGCCGGCGCCGATGATCTCGCGCTGCAGCGCGACCAGCCGCACCCGCACCTCGGGCACGGCCGCGACGACGGAGACCGCGCCGGTGACGTCGGCCTCCCTGATGGGGCCGCCCACGTCGACGCCGTCGACGTGGATGGTGGGGCCGTCGGGGTCGGTGCCGGGCTCGATGGACGGCTCCGCGCAGCGGGCCGCGATCGCGGCGGGATCGCCGAGGTCGACGCCCTCGCGCAGCATCCACCAGGTCATCGCGCGGTACATCGCCCCCGTGTCGAGGTAACGCAGGCCCAGCGCGCGGGCGACCCCACGCGACACGCTCGACTTACCCGACCCCGAAGGACCGTCCATGGCGACGACCAGACCGGTCACGGCCTCTCCCTCTTCACGTTTTGTCCGACGCGAAGAGGCTACCGTGTCCCGCTCGGTCGGCGATCCAGCCGCCACGGATGACTAAGGGGCCGGCGGGCGGTAAGTGACACCGTGTGAGAAACGGACCCCGGGTCACGGTGGTGGTGGCGACCAAGGACAGACTGCGGACGCTGACCCGTACGCTGCCCCTGCACCCGCGCCCGGTGATCCTCGTGGACAACGGCTCGGCCGACGGCACGCCCGCGTTCGTCCGCCGTCATTTCCCCGACGTCGAGGTCGTGGAGGCGGGCGTCAACCTGGGCGCGCCCGCGCGCAACCTCGGCGTCGAGCTGGCGAAGACGCCGTACGTGGCGTTCGCCGACGACGACTCATGGTGGGCTCCGGGGGCGCTGGAGCGGGCGGCCGACGTGCTGGACGCCCATCCCCGGCTGGCGGTGCTGGGCGCGCGCGTGCTGGTCGGCCCGCAGGAGCGGCTCGACACGGTGTCGGAGCAGATGCGCGACTCGCCGCTCGGCACGGAGCCGGACCTGCCGGGGCCGAGCGTGCTGGGGTTCCTGGCGTGCGGGGCGGTGGTGCGCCGGGACGCCTTCCTGGAGGCCGGCGGGTTCGACGACGTGATCTTCTTCTTCGGCGAGGAGGAGCGGCTGGCGGTGGACCTGGCCGCGAAGGGCTGGGGGCTCGCGTACGTGGACGACATCGTGGCCCACCACCATCCCTCGCCGCCGAAGGACCCGCGCGCCCGGCAGGTCCTGGCCACCCGCAACGCCGTGCTCACCGCGGTGCTGCGCCGCCCGTGGGGGGTGGTGGCACGGCGCTCCCTGGACGCCCTGCGGCGCGGCCCGGCCGGCTGGGAGGGCCTGCGCACGGCGGTGCCGCGGCTGCCCCGGGCGCTGGCCGAGCGGCGGAGCCTGCCGGTCGAGGTGGAGCGGGCGCGCCGGGTCCTGGAGCGGTCCAAAGGCTGACGGGGCACGTCGTTACCTCCCCCGGGGTGAGGGCAGCAAGGGGGGTATGAGCACTGCACCGAATCCGATCGACCTGCAGAAACACCTCAGCGGAGTGGACTACCCCGCGAGCAAGCAGGATCTTGTCCAGGCCGCCCGCGACCACAACGCGAGCAACGAGATCGTCCAGGCTCTGGAGGCCATGCCCGACCGCGAGTACGACGGCCCGAACGCCGTCAGCGAGGCGGTCACCAAACGTTAGACATCATGAGGGCGCGGCGGCCTCGGCCCGCCGCGCCCTTTTCCCGTCATCGGGCCCCGGCGGTGAGCGCGAGCGCCCGTACGGGCATCAGACCCCGCTTGAGCAGCCGGAACGTCGGGAACGGGCTGTTGCTCACCGTCTCCTTGTAGGCCACGGCGAGCCGCCCGGTCAGGTACCACCGGCGCGGGCTGTCGTCCGGCCGGGTGAACTGGATGACCGCGTCCCGCCGCCCCAGGCTGACGGGCTGGTGGAAGTAGCCGAACCTGAACGGCCTGGGCGCCCTGCCGCGCAGCTCGCCGGCCAGCACGTCGCCCGCGTGCAAGCCCATGGGGACGCCGCTATGGCAGGTGCCGTGCAGGACGCCGAACGGCAGGCTGACCGCGGCGGCGTCGCCGACGGCGTACACGTCCGGGTGCGACACCGAACGCAATGCCGCGTCCACGACGATCCGGCCGCGCGGGTCGACGCTCAGCCCGGAGGCGGCGGCCAGGGGCAGTCCGCGGGTGCCGGCGGTCCAGAGCGTGGCCTCGGCGTCGAGGTGTTCGCCGCCGGCGAGTTCGACGCCGCCCGGCAGCACCTTCGTCACCTGCACCCCCGCGCGCACCTCGACGCCGAGCCGTTCCAGCGACCTGCCCAGGTACGCCCGCGCGCCCGGGCCCATCATGGCGCCCGGCCGTTGCCTGCTCAGCAGGACGACGTGCGGCGAGGGTGGGACTCGGCGATCTCGGCGGCCGACTCGACGCCGGTGAGCCCGCCGCCCGCCACGACCACCGTGCCGCCGGCGAGGGAGCCGAGCCGTTCGGCGAGCCGTACGGCCTGGTCGTGGGAGTCGTAGACGTACGCGTGCTCGGCCACGCCGGGGACCGAGGCGTCGGTGACGGCGCCGAGGGCGTAGACGAGCTTGTCGTAGCCGAGCACGCGGCCGTCGTCGAGCCGGACCTCCCGTCCCGCGGGGTCGAGCGCGGCCACCCGGCCCACCACCGGCTCGACGCCGGAGCCGGCGACCACGTCGGCGAGCAGGTGCTCGGCCGGCCGCTGCCCCGCCGCCGTCTGGTGCAGGCGGAGCCGCTGCGTGAATGTCGGCGAGGCGTTGACCAGCGTGACCCTGCCGCCCGTGCGACGGGTCCCGCGCGCGGCCCGCAGAGCCGCCGCGACGCCGGTGTAGCCCGCGCCCAGTACCAGGATGTGCGTCATCTTCCGTGCCTCCTCAGGTCGTTCGCCGGTGAAGACGGATCGAGGAGGCGCGGACGTGACATCGGCTCCTAGGGGACCTGCCAGCCCCGCTCGTGCAGGGCGCGGGTGAGCGTGACGGCCGCGCCGGGCTCGACCGACAGCTCGGCGATGCCCAGGGGCAGGCCGGGGGCGTGCTCCAGGCGGACGTCCTCGACGTTGACGCCGACCTCGTCGCACGCCTGGAACAGCCGGGCCAGCTGACCGGGACGGTCGCCGATGACGACCTGGACGACGGCGTAGGCGGGGGCCGGGCCGCCGTGCTTGCCGGGGATGCGGTCGTGGCCGGCCACGCCGCGCTTGAGCAGCTGGACGATCTCGTTGGTGGCGGTGCCGTCGCCCTCGGCCAGGGCGCGCAGGGCGCTCGCGGCGTCGGCCAGGTCACCGGCCACGGCCTCCAGGACCTCGGCGACCGGGGAGGCGTTGCCCGACAGGATGCCCAGCCACAGGCCGGGGTCGCTGCCCGCGATGCGCGTGACGTCGCGTACGCCCTGGCCGGCCAGCCCGAGCGCGACGTCGGTGGCGTCGGCCAAGCGGGCGGCGACGGCGCAGGCCGCCACGTGGGGCGCGTGGGAGACCACGGCGACGGCGCGGTCGTGGTCGGTGGCGCTCACCTCGACGGCGTTGCCCCCGCACAGCTCGATCAGCCGCAGCACGGCCGCCCGCGCCTGCGGGTCGGCCTCCTCCGTCGGGCACAGCGCCCACGGCCGCCCGAGGAACAGGTCGGCCCTCGCCGCCCCCGGGCCGGACTTCTCACGCCCGGCCAGCGGGTGCGAGGCGACATACGACGACAGGTCGCAGCCCAGCTGGGCGGCCCGGTGGATGGGCTCGGCCTTCACGCTCGCGACGTCGGTGTAGAACCGGGCGGCGTCGATCCGCTGCAGCTCCAGCAGCTCGGTGGCCACGTGGGCCGGCGGCACCGCGATGACCGCCAGATCGGCCCGCTCGACCGGCTCGGCGCCGTCGGGACGCCACTCCTCGCCCGCCCCGAGCTCCCGCGCCAGCCGTACGGCTCCCGGATCGCGGTCGGCGAGCAGCACCCGCACGCCGCGCTTGCGCAGCGCCAGCGCCGTGGACGTGCCGATGAGGCCGGTGCCGACGACGAGCACGGTTCGTAGATCCATCACGGTTCCTGGGTTCGTGGGCGTGCCCCGCCCGCATGATCTGTTTTGCGCAGCTTACTGCGCGATGTCCTGCCTCAGCGCCACCGCACCCCGCAGATAGACATGCTGCATCTCCGAACGCGGACGGTCCGTCTCGACGTGGGCCATGAGACGGACGACGCGGGGCAGCGCGCCGGGCACGTCGATCTCGGTGCAGCAGATCAGCGGCACCTCGTGGAAACCCAGCTTGCGCGCCGCGAGCGCGGGGAACTCCGCCGTCAGGTCGGGGGTGGCCGTGAACAGCACGCTGATCACGTCGTCGGTGGTGAGCTCGTTACGCCCCATGATCGCGTTGACCAGCTCGGTCGTCCCGGCGATGATCGAGTCGCGGTCGTTGGCGTCCACCTGGATCGCCCCGCGGATCGCCCGCACCATGTGGAATCGTCCCCTTCAATAGCCGGAGAGCCCGTGCAAAGTCCGCACGGGCTCCTGCGTCCGGCCAGATTACAACTTCACCGCGGCGTACAGGTCGCCGACCTCCTTCAGGGTCAACGCCCTGACCGTGCCCGGCTTCGTCCGGCCCAGCTTCACCGGACCGAACTCGATCCTGGCCAGGTCGATCACCCGGTGGCCGACCTCCTCCAGCATCCGCCGTACGACGTGCTTGCGGCCCTCGTGCAGGACGACCTCGACCAGGGCCTGCTGGCCGTGCTCCTGCACGACGGTGAAGCTGTCGGCCCTGGCGATGCCGTCCTCCAGCTCGACGCCCTGCTTGAGACGGCGGCCGAGGTCGCGCTCGATCGGCCCCGGCACCTTGGCCCAGTACTTCTTCTGCACGCCGTAGCTGGGGTGCGTCAGCCGGTTGGCCAGCTCGCCGTCGTTGGTGAGCAGCAGCAGGCCCTCGGTCTCGGTGTCGAGCCGGCCCACGTGGAACAGCCTCGGCGCCAGCTCCTGGACGTAGTCGGCCAGGCACGGGCGGCCCTGCGGGTCGTCCATGGTGGAGACGACGCCGATGGGCTTGTTGAGGGCGTAGTAGACCAGGTCGGGCGCGGTCGGGATGCGCTTGCCGTCGACGTGGATGACCTGCTTGGCCGGGTCGACCTTGGCGCCGAAGCGGCGGACCACCTGGCCGTCCACGGTGACGCGGCCGTCGCCGATCATCTCCTCGCAGGCCCTGCGGCTCGCGACGCCCGCCTGGGCGAGCACCTTCTGCAGCCGCACGCCGTTGGGGACCTCGGTGGTGTCGCGCTCGTCGGTGTAGCCCTCGGGGTAGAGGTCGCGGTCGCGGATCGGCTGCCTGTTGGCCTTCACGCGGGCCTGCTGCGGGCTGCCGACCGGCCGCGGCGACTCCTGCCGCCTGCCGCCGATGGTCTGCACGTCGTCACGGCGAGGCGTGCGCGGGGCGCGCCGGTCCTCGCGGGGGGCCCGCTCGCCGGCGTCGCGCCTGCCGTAGCGGGCGCGCGTCGAGCTGACGCCCGCGGCGTCGTCCCGCCGCCCGCCACGCCCGGCCCGGAACCCGCTCCGGTCGTCCCTTTCGGTACGCTCCTCACGCCCGTACCGGTCCGGGCGCTCACCACGGCCGTACCGGTCGTCCCGGTCGCGTGAGGGCCGCTCGTCACGGGCGTACGGGTTGTCGCGGTACCCGCGGTCGTCACCACGCCGGCCGCCCGCCGAGAAACGGTCGCCGCGCGCGGGCCGGTCATCACGCGAGAAGCGGTCACCGCGCGGACCGCGATCGTCACGCGCAGGACGCTCGCCACGGGCGAAGCGGTCATCGCGCGGACCGCGGTCGTCGCGCGCAGGACGGTCATCGCGCGCGAAGCGGTTGTCACGTGGACCGCGGTCATCACGCCCAGGCCGATCGTCACGCGAGAAGCGGTCGCCGCGCGGACCGCGATCATCGCGCGCAGGACGGTCGCCGCGCGTGTAAGCACGGTCGTCGCGCGCGAAGCGGTCGCCGCGCGGACCGCGATCGTCGCGCGCAGGACGGTCACCACGGCTGAAGCGGTCATCGCGTGGGCCGCGGTCGTCGCGGGTGTAGCCGCGCTCGGTGTCGCCGTCGCGCCGGCCGTACCGGGCGCGGGAACCGCCCCGGTCCGCGCGGAGCGCGTCGCGTCCGTCGCGGGCTCCGCCGCGGAAGTCGTCCCGGCGGGAGGCGTCGCGTCCACCGGCGCCACGCGAGTCGCCCCCGCGGTAGTCGTCGCGGCGGGACGAGCCTCGCCCGGCCCCGCCTCGGTAGCCCTCGTCGCGGTGGCCGCCACGGGCGTTGTCGTCACGGAAGTCGTTGTCACGGAAGCCGCCACGGCGGGCGCCGTCGTCACCGCGGGAGCCCCCGCGGTTGCCACGGGCGTCACCGGAGCGGAAGGCGGGACGCCCGTCTCGGCCGGAGCCGCCGGTACGTCCACGACCGCGTCCATCACCGGACGGGGTGCTGCGCCTGTTGATCACTGTGTTGTCTCCTCGAGGTTCTCCACGTCGTCGGGGAGGAAGGGCGCGAGCTCGGGGAGCTCGCTCAGATCCCGCAGTCCCAGACGTTCAAGGAAGTATGAGCTTGTCCGGTAGAGCACTGCCTGGCTCTCCGGGTCGGTGCCGGCCTCCTCGACCAGCCCCCTGGCGACGAGCGTCCTCATGACGCCGTCGCTGTTGACGCCGCGGATGGCGGCGACGCGGGCACGGCTCACCGGTTGCCGGTAGGCCACGACCGCGAGGGTTTCCAGCGCGGCCTGGGTCAGCCGCGTCTGCTGGCCGTCGCGTACGAACCGCTCGACCAGGGGCGCACAGTCGGCACGAGTGTAGAAACGCCAGCCGCCCGCCACTTCTCTCAGATCAAAACCCCGCCCGGAGGCGGTGTATTCCGCAGCCAGGCCCCGCAGGGCCGCGGCGACCTCATGGGTGGGCCGCTCCAGCACCTGCGCGAGCGTCACCTCGGCGACGGGCTCGTCGACGACCATCAGGATCGCCTCCAGCGCCGCCTCCAACGACGGCCCCGCGACGGCATCCCCATCATCGTCGAGGGACATGTCCTCCCCCGCAGACGGCTTCTCCCCGACGATCCCCGTCGCCTCGGCGGAATCGAAAGCCTCGCTCGGTTCCAGGAAATCGGAAGCCACGCTGGGCTCGGCGTCCTCTGCCGGGTCCACGACTTCGGCCACCGGCGCCTCACCGGGGGCGGAGCCGGGTTCGTCCTCGGGCTGGTCGGCCTCCACGCGTGGGACGGTCGGCTGGACGAGGGAATCCGGGAGGGTCATCCAAGCCGGCAGCGGAGGGTCGGAATCCGGGGACTTGCGGGGGTTGGGCAGGGGGTTGTCGTCAGTCATCAGATGGTCTCTCCGCGGATTCCTCGTAGTCGTCGCCCACCGCGACGTCCCCGTCGTCGGAGCCGGTCCAGGTCACGTGCAGATCGCCCAGCGGCTCGACCTGCTCGAACGACACCGCCGACTCCCGGAACAGCTCCAGCACCGCGAGGAACCGAGCGATGACCTCGAAGGTGCCCTCGCAGTCGGCGACCAGCGCCCGGAAGGTGGCCCGCCGCAGCCGGCGCAGGTGCATGACCAGGATGGCCGCCTGCTCCTTGACGCTCGCCACCGGCTGGTAGATGTGACCGATGCTGACCGTCGGCGGCAGCTTCGGCGTGAACGCCTTGGCCGCGATGCGGGCGAGCTGCTCGGGCCCGATGCCGAGGACGAGCTCGGGCAGCAGGTTGGCGAACTGCTCCTCCATCGGCACCGTGCGGGGGAAGCGCAGCGCCTCCTCCGCCATCCGCCCGGCGAAGATCTTCGCCACCTCTTTGTACGCCTTGTACTGCAGCAGCCGCGCGAACAACAGGTCGCGGGCCTCCAGCAGCGCGAGGTCCTCTTCGTCCTCCACCTCGCCGGTGGGCAGCAGCCGGGCCGCCTTCAGGTCGAGCAGGGTGGCCGCCACCAGCAGGAAGTGGCTGGTCTGGTCGAGGTCCCACTCGGGACCCCGGGACCGGATGTAGGCGATGAACTCGTCGGTGACCTTGGAGAGCGAGACCTCGGTGATGTCGAGCTTGTGCTTGGCGATGAGGCCGAGCAGCAGGTCGAACGGGCCCTCGAAGACGTCCAGGTGGACCTGGAAGCCCTGGGGTTCGGTCTGCTCTGCGGTCACCTGGCCATTGTGGCAGGCGCCGGCCAGCGCGAGAGCACTTCGCGGGCCAGCTCACGGTAGGCGTTCGCGCCGAGCGATGACGGGTCGAACGTCGTGATCGGCTCACCGGCGACCGTGGCGTCAGGGAAACGCACCGTACGGTTGATCACCGTGTGGAACACCTTGTCGCCGAACGCCTCGACGACCCGGGCCAGCACCTCGCGGCCGTGCAGGGTGCGGGCGTCGTACATGGTGGCGAGCAGGCCCTCGAGCTCGAGGTCCTCGTTGAGCCGCTCCTGGACCTTGGAGATCGTGTCCATCAGCAGCGCCACGCCGCGCAGGGCGAAGAACTCGCACTCCAGCGGCACCATCACGCCGTGCGCGCAGGTGAGCGCGTTGATCGTGAGCAGGCCCAGCGACGGCTGGCAGTCGATGAGGCACACGTCGTAGTGCGGCAGCAGCGGCTTGATCACGCGGCCGAGCACCTGCTCGCGGGCGACCTCGGTGACGAGCTGGACCTCGGCCGCCGACAGGTCGATGTTGCTCGGCAGCAGGTCGAGACCCTCGACGCCGGTTTCGATCAGGACATCTTCAGCGGTGACGCCGCGCTCCATCAGCAGGTTGTAGACGGTCAGGTCGAGCTGGAGCGGGTTGATGCCCAGGCCGACGGAGAGCGCCCCCTGCGGGTCGAAGTCGACCAGCAGCACCTTGAGGCCGTATTCGACGAGTGCGGCCCCCAGGTTGATGGTGGTCGTGGTCTTGCCGACGCCGCCCTTCTGGTTGACCATCGCGACCACGCGCGCCGGACCGTGCACCGCTGGGGGCACCGGCTCGGGGAACACCGGTCTCGGCCGTTGCGTCGGGCCCAGATTGACGCCGTTGGAAGGCGCGTTGGTCTTCGTGTCGCCCCAGGGGTTGTCGGGGGTCCCCGGGGTCGAACCCTTGGTCGTCACAGTCACCAGCTCGAACCTCCCTGACGATCCCGAACCGGACCGTCCGGACGGACACTATGGCGTCGCCACTTAACGCGGCAAGGCGGCACGCCGGGGGGTCGGCGTACGCCCAAAGACTATAGATCACTGCCGGGCACGCGGATGCGCCGCGGCGTAGACCTCTCTGAGCTTGTCGACCGTCACCAGGGTGTAGACCTGCGTGGTCGTCACCGAGGCGTGACCGAGCAGCTCCTGGACCACCCTAACGTCCGCGCCGCCGTCCAAGAGATGGGTTGCGAAGGAATGCCGGAGTACGTGAGGGCTTATCCCGTCGAGTCCCGCTCGTTCGGCGGCGGCCTGGAGCACCTCCCAGGCGCCCTGCCGGGTCAGCCGTCCGCCGCGCGCGTTGAGGAAGACGGCGGGCGTGCCGCGCCCGTGGGCGAGCAGGCCGGGACGGGCGCGTACGAGGTAGGCGTCGAGGGCGGAGCGGGCGTAGCGGCCCAGGGGGACGACGCGGGTGCGGCCGCCCTTGCCGCGCAGGCGCACCTGGTCGTCCTCGAGGTCGTCCACGGCCAGCCCGACGGCCTCGGAGATGCGGGCGCCGGTGCCGTACAGGACCTCGAGGAGGGCGCGGTTGCGCAGGGTCAGCGGCGCGCCGTCGGGACCGGAGGCGGCGATGAGCCGCTCGACCTCGTCGACGGCGATGGCCTTGGGCAGACGGCGCGGCTGGCGCGGCGGGCGTACGTCGTGGGCGGGGTCGTGGCTCGTGACGCCTTCGCGCAGGGCGAAGCGGTGCAGCCCGCGCACGGCGGAGACGGCGCGGGCGGCGGAGCTGGCGACGAGGGCGGGGTGGTCGCCGTCGCCCTCGCGCAGCGCCGCCAGGAAGGCCTGGACGTCGTCCGCCCCCACCTCGTCGAGCCGCAGGCGCCCGCGGCCCCGTAGGTGCTCGACGTATCGGCGCAGGTCACGGCGGTAGGACGCGAGCGTGTTGGCAGCCAGGTCCCGTTCCACCGCGAGATGGGCGAGATAGCTGGAGAGCACTGCCTCCACGAACAGGTCCTTCCGTCACGCCTCCGGGGCGTCGGCGGGGCGCAGGTGGGCGAACCCCTCAGCCGAAGCCGCATACGCGGCGAGGATACCGGCCACGGCCGGGGAATTGTGGATCATTCCCGTGAGGGCCTTGTGGACCGCGTCGTCCAGGGGGACCCATTCGACCGGCATGCCGATCTCCTCGTGGTGGTGGACGAAGCCGTTCTCCTCGTCGGGGATCTTGGTCACGCCGCGGGCGAGGAACACCCGGATGCGCTCGTCGGTCATGCCGGGAGAGGTGCGCAGGTCGACGAGGGTGTGCCAGGTGGCGGCGCGGTAGCCGGCCTCCTCGGCCAGCTCGCGCGCCGCCGTCTCGGCCAGCGGCTCGCCTTCGACGTCGCGCAGGCCGGCGGGCAGCTCCCACAGCAGCCGGCGGACCGGATGGCGGTACTGCCGGATCATCAGGACGCGCTGCCGCTCGTCGAGCGCGAGCACGGCGACGGCTCCCGGATGCACGACGTAGTCGCGGTCGGCGACCTCGTCACCAGGCATTTTGACGGTGTCGGTGACGACCTTGATGACGGGGCCGGTGAATCGATGTCTCGATTCGACCACATCCCACGCCTCGGGCGTGTCTTCGATCCTCACTGGCCCACCCGAGCGCCGACGCGGCTGTCGGCGTAGACCAGGGCGGCGCCGACGAGGCCCTTGAACATGGGGTTGGCCCGCGTGGGGCGGGAGCGGAACTCGGGGTGGGCCTGGGTGCCGATGAAGAAGGGGTGGACGTCGGCGGGCAGCTCGGTGTACTCGACCAGGCGGCCGTCGGGCGACAGGCCGGAGAAGACGAGGCCGACCCGCTCCAGCTGCTCGCGGTAGGCGTTGTTGACCTCGTAGCGGTGGCGGTGGCGCTCGTCGGCCGTGGGCTTGCCGCCGTAGAGCCGGCGGGCCAGGGTGTCCTCGGCCAGCTTGGCGGTGTAGCTGCCCAGGCGCATGGTGCCGCCCATGTCGCGCTCGCCGGCGACGACGTCCTCCTGGTCGGCCATGGTGGAGATGACCGGGTGCTGAGTGTCGGGGTCGAACTCGGCGGAGTTGGCGCCGGCGATGCCGGCCATGTTGCGGGCGGCCTCGATGACCATGCCCTGCATGCCGAGGCAGATGCCGAGCAGCGGGATCTTGTTCTCCCGGGCGTGGCGGATGGCGCCGATCTTGCCCTCGATGCCGCGTACGCCGAAGCCGCCGGGGATGAGCACGCCGTCGACGCCGTCGAGCTCGCGCTCGGCGCCCTCGGGGGTCTCGCAGTCGTCGCTCTTGACCCAGCGGATGTTCACGCGGGCGTCGTTGGCGAACCCGCCGGCCCGCAGGGCCTCCGTGACCGAGAGGTACGCATCCGGCAAATCGATATATTTCCCAACAAGGGCGATGGTGACTTCCTTCGCCGGCCGGTGCACCCGGCGCAGCAGCTGCTCCCACTCCTTCCAGTCGACGTCGCGGAACGGCAGGCCGAGCCGGCGCACGACGTACGCGTCGAGCCCCTCGGAGTGGAGCACCTTCGGGATGTCGTAGATCGAGGCGGCGTCCACGCAGGAGACCACGGCGTCCTCGTCGACGTCGCACATCAGACTGATCTTGCGCTTGATCGACGTCTGCACGGACCGGTCGGAGCGCAGCACGATCGCGTCGGGCTGGATGCCGATGCTGCGCAGCGCGGCCACGCTGTGCTGGGTGGGCTTGGTCTTCAGCTCGCCGGACGGCCCGATGTACGGCAGCAGCGAGACGTGCAGGAAGAACACGTTGTCGCGGCCCACCTCGTGGCGGATCTGCCGGACGGCCTCCAGGAACGGCAGCGACTCGATGTCGCCGACCGTGCCGCCGACCTCGGTGATGACCACGTCGACCTCGGGACCGGCCATGCCGCGGATGCGGTCCTTGATCTCGTTGGTGATGTGGGGGATGACCTGGACGGTGTCGCCCAGGTATTCGCCGCGCCGCTCCTTGGCGATGACGTTGGAGTAGACCTGGCCGGTGGTGACGTTGGCCGAGCCGTGCAGGTCGGTGTCGAGGAACCGCTCGTAGTGGCCGACGTCGAGGTCGGTCTCGGCGCCGTCGTCGGTGACGAACACCTCGCCGTGCTGGAACGGGTTCATGGTGCCGGGGTCGACGTTGAGGTAGGGGTCGAGCTTCTGCATGGTGACGCGCAGACCCCGTGCCTTGAGCAGGCGACCGAGACTGGATGCCGTGAGCCCCTTGCCGAGACTGGAGGCGACACCGCCGGTGACGAACAGATGCTTGGTTTGCGATGCGCTGCGCAAAGGGGCTCCCGTGGCTCGAGGTGTGGTCGAAGTGTCCACGGGCTCTCAGGATATCAAACAACGCCCCTCACATGCCCGAACGGTTCGGACCTAGCGGTAACTTTGGTCCCTATGTCAGTAGTACGGCGGGCTTTGGGTGCGTTGATTCACCGTACCTACGCGGCGATCCGCCATGCCGGCGCGATCACTCCGGCCACCCCGGCGGGTCACCGATTCCGCCGGATCGGCGACGGTGTCAGCATCGCGTTCCCCCCTGGCGCGATCTTCGGGGAGCCGTGGATCGAGATCGGCGACCACACGCTCATCGGCGAGCGCGTCTCGATCTCCTGCGGCATGGGCCCCGGGCTCGACCTCGGCCCCGCCTCGATCCTGCGCATCGGCGGGAGCTGCTCGATCGGCAGGGGCTCGCACATCGTGGCGCACCAGTCGATCGACATCGGCGACCACGTCTTCACCGGGCCGTACGTCTACATCACCGACCAGAACCACGTCTACGACGACCCCGACGTGCCGATCGGCCGGCAGTGGCCGCGCAACAGCCCGGTCTCGATCGGCTCCGGCTCGTGGCTGGGCGCGGGCGCGATCATCCTGCCGGGCACGACGCTCGGCAGGCAGTGCGTGGTGGCGGGCGGCGCGGTGGTGCGCGGCGAGTTCCCCGACCACAGCGTGGTGGCCGGCGTCCCGGCCCGGCGGGTGCGCGGGTACACGCCCGAGCTGGGCTGGCACTCCCCTCTCACGCTGGACGTCTGATCGGGGGATGGACCGAACCCTGTTCTGGCGACTAGCGTCGGTTCATGCGCACCGCCATCTGTGAGCGCCTTGGCATCGAGCTGCCGCTGTTCGCCTTCAGCCACTGCCGCGACGTGGTGGCCGCCGTCACGAACGCGGGCGGGTTCGGGGTGCTGGGCGCGGTCGCGTACTCGCCCGAGCGGCTCGACACGGAGCTGAGCTGGCTCGACGAGCGGGTGGGCGGCCGGCCGTACGGCGTGGACGTGCTCGTGCCGGGCAGGGTCGACCCCTCCGCGCACGACCGGGGCGTCCACCTGATGGACGCCGTGCCCGACCGGCACCGCGACTTCGTCACCCACCTGCTGTCCAAGTACGGCGTCAGCGCCACGGGACGACCCCTGACCGCGGTGGCGGACGAGTTCGGCAGGCGGGTGACGGCGGCGGGCGCGACGAACCTCATCGACGTGGCGCTCCGGCACCGCATCGGGCTGATCGCCAGCGCCCTGGGGCCGCCGCCGCCCGAGATGGTGGCCAAGGCCAGGCAGGCGGGGGTGCCGGTGGCGGCGCTGGTCGGCACGGTCGAGCACGCGCGCCGGCAGGTGGCGGCGGGCGCGGACATCGTCGTGGCGCAGGGCGGCGAGGCGGGCGGTCACACCGGCGAGGTCTCCACGATGGTGCTGGTGCCGCAGGTCGTGGACGCGGTCGCGCCGGTCCCCGTGCTGGCGGCGGGCGGGATCGCGTCGGGGCGGCAGATGGCGGCGGCGATGGCGCTCGGGGCCGAGGGCGTGTGGTGCGGGTCGGTGTGGCTGACGACCGAGGAGGCCGAGACGCCGCCTGCGGTCAAGCGCAAGCTGCTGGCGGCCTCGTCGCTGGACACCGTGCGCTCGCGCTCCCGTACGGGCAAGCCGGCCCGGCAGTTGCGCTCGGCCTGGACGGAGGAGTGGGACGACGGCCCGGAGAGCCCGGGGCCGCTGGGCATGCCGCTGCAGATGCTGGTGGCCGAGGGGGCGATGGCCCGCATCGCCGCGGCGGCGGAGAAGGGCGACCCTGGGGCGGTGGAGCTGGTCAACTACTTCGTCGGGCAGGTCGTGGGACAGCTCGACCGGGTGCGGCCCGCGCGCGAGGTCGTCTACGCCATGGTCAGCGAGTTCGGCGACGCGGTGGAACGGCTGCGGCGTCTGTCGGAGTGACCCCGGGGATCGGGCAAAGGGGCGATACCGGGCTACGATGCGCGTGTGGTCGGGACACCGCCTGAGCTGGAGCGCGGCACCGGCGTACCGGCTCATGTGCAGATCGAGCGGTGGCTGCTGCAGTCGATCTCCGACGGCGAGCTGGCGCCGGGCGACCGGCTGCCCGGCGAGCGTGAGCTGGCCGGGCGGCTCGGCGTGAGCCGGATGACGCTCCGGCAGGCGCTGGCCACGCTGGAACGCGAGGGTGTGCTGCTGCGGGTCCCCGGCCGCTCGGGCGGGGCGTTCGTGGCGGAACCGCGCATCGAGTGTGATCTGACGGGCCTGGCCGGGTTCACCGAGCAGATGCGCCGCGCGCATCTGCGGGCCGAGGCGCGGATCCTGCGCGCGGCGACGGTGCCCGCGCCTCCGGGGGCGGCCCGGGCGCTGGGGGTGGCGGCGGGCTCGCCGGTGCACGAGGTGGCGCGGGTGCGTTCGGCGGGGCGCTCACCGGTCGCGCTGGAACGTTCGTACTTCCCCGACCTGCCGGGGCTGCTCGGCTGCGACCTCACCGGCTCCCTGTACGCGCTGCTGGCCGAGCGCTACGACCTGGAGCCGCGGACGGCGGTCGAGCGCCTGGAGCCGGTGGTCGCGCGGGCCGGCGAGGCGGCCGAGCTCGGCATCGAGCCCGGCGCCCCGCTCATGCTGATCGAGCGCACCGCCTACGCCGGCGACGGGACGCCGGTGGAGTACGCCCTCGACCTGTTCCGCCCCGACCGGGTGCGCATCTCGGTGCGCAGCGGCGTCACGGAACGACCGGGCCCTTGACCACCGTGCCCGGCACCCAGGCGCCCTCGACCTCGATCTCGACCTCCGCTCCCGGGGCGACCTCGGCGGCGAGGTAGGCGTAGGCGATGGAGGCGCGGGCGGTGTAGCCGTAGCCGCCGGAGGTGACCCGGGAGACCACCCGGCCGTCCACGCGTACCGGTTCGTTGCCGAGCGCGACCGCCCGGGGGTCGGCGAGCGTGAGGCAGCGCAGGCGGCGCTCCGGCTCGGGGTCGAGCGCGTCGCGGCCGAGGAAGTCCTTCTCCGGCTTGACGCAGAAGCCGAGGCCCGCCTCGTACGGGGTCGTCTCCGGGCCGATGTCGGCGCCCCACACCCGGTAGCCCTTCTCCAGGCGCAGGCTCTCGATGGCCTTGTAGCCGCCGGCCACCAGCCCGTGCGGCTCCCCCGCGCCCCACAACGTCCGCCAGAGCGCGAGGCCGTACTCGCTGGAGCAGTAGAGCTCCCAGCCGTGCTCGCCGACGAACGTGACGCGCAGCGCCAGCACCGGCACGTCGCCCACGGTCAGCTCGCGCGCCGACATGAACGGGAAGTCGAGCGGATCGGGCGTCAGCCCGGACAGGATGTCGCGGGCGCGCGGGCCCCACAGGGCGAAGCAGGCGTACTGGCCGGTCACGTCGGCGATCCTGGCCGTCGCGCCCTTCCGCGCGGCCTGCTTACGCAGCCAGCCGAGGTCGTGGGTGCCGAACGCGGTGCCGGTGACGACGAGGAACTCGTCCTCGGCGCGGCGGGTGACGGTGAAGTCGCACTCGATGCCGCCGCGGCCGTTGAGCGCCTGGGTGTAGGTGACGGCGCCGACGTCGCGGGCGACCCGGTTGTCGCACACCCACTCCAGCAGCGCGGCGGCGTCGGGGCCGGTGACCTCGATCTTGGCGAACGAGCTCTCGTCGAACAGCCCGGCGGTCGTACGGGTGGCGCGGTGCTCGGCCCCGATCGCGGGCGACCACGAGCGGCCGGCCCAGCCGCGCGGGCGCTCGTCCTCCCCCTTCTCGTCGGCGGCGTAATGGTTGACGCGCTCCCAGCCCGCCTTCTCGCCGAAGACGGCCCCGTGGGCCTGGTGCCAGGAGTAGGCGGGCGAGACCCGCAGCGGCCGGCCCGCCGACCGCTCGTGGCCGGGGTAGCGGATGTCGTAGTACGTCTCGTAGTTCTCGACCGCCCGTTTGACGGTGTACGACGGGGAGCGGTACTGGCGGCCGAAGCGGCGGATGTC
Source organism: Nonomuraea aridisoli (assembly GCF_003236395.1). Taxonomy (GTDB): domain Bacteria; phylum Actinomycetota; class Actinomycetes; order Streptosporangiales; family Streptosporangiaceae; genus Nonomuraea; species Nonomuraea aridisoli. Next base: position 20,980 of record NZ_POUD01000107.1, read on the forward strand.
CATGTGGGACAGGTCCATGCCGGGCTCGCCCGCGACGATCCACTCGGCCATGACCTTGCCGATGCCGCCCGCGCCCGCGATGCCGTGGGCGCAGAACCCGGCCGCGACGAAGAACCCGCCGACCTCGGTCTCGCCCAGGCAGAACTCGTTGTCGGGGGTGAACGCCTCGGGGCCGTTGATCATCTTGCGGATGCCGACGTCGGCCATCGCGGGGACGCGGATGCGGGAATTTGCCGAAATTTCCTCGAATCTCGGCCAATCTTCCGGCAGGAGACGGCCGTTGAAGTCGGCCGGCACCGCGTCGAAGGAGCCCTCCCCCGCCGTCCAGGGGGCGCACGTGCGCTCGTACCCGCCCATGACCAGGCCCCTGACCTCCTGCCGGTAGTAGACGAGCAGGTCGGGGTCGCGCAGCGTGGGCAGGGCGGGGTGGTCGTGGAAGGCGTCGGTGACGACGTACTGATGCGACATGGGGACGATCGGGACGCGCACCCCGGCCATGCGGCCGATCTCGGCCGCGAACATGCCGCCGCAGTTGACCACGATCTCGCAGTCGATGTCGCCCTGGTCGGTGCGGACGCCGGTGACCCGGCCGTTCGCGGTCTTGACGCCGAGCACGCGCGTGCGGGTCCTGATCGCCGCCCCGCCCTCGCGGGCGCGCGCGGCGAGGGCGTAGCAGAGCTGGGACGGGTCGATCTGGCCGTCGGTCGGCAGGTACGCCGCCCCCACCACCCCCTCCGGGTCCATCAGCGGGAACAGCTCGACGGCCTCGGCCACGGAGATCTCCTCCAGCGGCAGCCCGAACGTGCGCGCCCAGCCGATCTGACGGCGGATCTCCGCCATCCGCTCCGGCGTGGCGGCCAGCTTGATGCCGCCGCACTCCGTCCAGCCGGCGTCGAGGGTGCGGTAGAGCTCGACGGAGTACTGGTTCATCCGGGTCAGCGTGGGGTCGGCGCGCAACTGGCCGACGAGCCCGGCGGAGTGGAAGGTGGAGCCGCTGGTGAGCTCGTCCCGCTCCAGCAGGACGACGTCGCGTTCGCCGAGTTGGGTGAGGTGGTAGGCGACGGAGGCGCCGCCCACCCCGCCGCCGATGATCACGATGCGGGCCGAGTCGCTCATTCTCGGACACTAACCGGCGTACGCGCAAAAGGTCTAGACCGTTTAGGACGGCGGAAGTAGCATCGAGCATGGCCGCGCCCGAGGTCCTCGATCGCATCCCCAGGCTGTCCGGTGTCCCGCGTTCCGTGGAGGAGCTGCCCGGGGGTCTGACCAACCGCAACTACAAGGTCACCACGCCGACCGGCTCCTACGTCGTGCGGGTGTGGGCCAGCGACGGCTCGCTCCTGGGCATCGACCGCGACGCCGAACACCTCAACTCCGTCGCGGCGGCGCGCGCCGGGGTGGGGGCGCCGGTCCACGACTACCTGCCCGACCTCGGGGTGCTGGTGGTCGGCCACCTGCCGGGGCGCACGTTCACCGAGGCCGACCTGCACGACCCGGCCAACCTGCCGAGGGTGGCGCTGGCCTGCCGGCGGCTGCACGCCGGGCCGAGGTTCGTGCGCGACTTCGACATGTTCGAGATCCAGCGGGGCTATCTGGCGATCGTGCGCGAGCGCGGCTACCGCCTGCCGCCGCGCTACCTCGAGTTCATGCCCCTGGTCGACGAGATCCGCAAGTGCCTGGCCGTCCAGGACGAGGGCACCGTCCCCTGCAACAACGACCTGCTGCCGGGCAACATCCTCGACGACGGCGACCGCCTGTGGCTGATCGACTACGAGTACGCCGGCAACAACGACCCCTGCTTCGAGCTGGGCAACATCTGGAGCGAGTCCGCCCTGCCGCTCGGCCACCTGGAGGAGCTCGTCACCGCCTACTACGGCCGCCGCCTGCGCAACAAGATCGCCCGGGCGCGCCTGCAGGGCCTGATGTCCAAGTACGGCTGGACCCTCTGGGCCTCCATCCAGGACGGCGCCAACGAGAGCATCGACTTCGACTTCTGGTCGTGGGGCATGGAGAAGTACGAGCGGGCGGTGGCCGAGTTCACCGGCCCGGCACTGGCACGGCTCATGGAAGAAGCCACGCGTACCGACTGAAACGGGCACACTGGGGGCATGCTCGCCGCTTTGACGGGCCTGGGGCTGTCGACGGCCGCCGGCCTCAACGCCTACATCCCGCTGGTCGTGGTGGGCGTGCTCGCGAACGTCACCGACGCCGTGCGCCTGCCCGACGCCTACTCCTGGTTGTCCAACTGGGGCGTGATCGCGGTGATCGCGGTGCTGCTGATCGCCGAGACGGTCCTCGACAAGGTCCCGGTCGTCGACAGCGTCAACGACGCCATCCAGACCGTCGTACGCCCGGCCTCGGGCGGCGTGGTCTTCTCCGCCACGAACGCCGCCGCCGAGTTCGAGCGGTCGTCCTGGATGGCCGAGAACCCGTGGGCCGGATGGCTGCTCGGCATCGGGGTGGCGCTGGCGGTGCACGTGATGAAGTCGGCGGCCCGGCCGGTCGTCAACGCCGGGACGGCGGGGGTGGGGGCGCCGGTCGTGAGCACGGCCGAGGACGCCGGCTCGCTCGGCATCAGCCTGGCCGCGGTCTTCGCGCCGGTGCTGGTGATCGTCGCGTTGCTGCTGCTGGCCGCGCTCTCGTGTTGGGTGATCGTCAAGGTACGCCGGCGGCGGGCGCTCAAGGGGGCCGGTTCATCCGCCGGTTCATCCGCCGGGCTGACGCGGACTCCCCCGCCAGGCTGATCCGCCGCGGTGACGCCGCCTCCTACGGTGGGCGTCCCGAAGTGAGCGTCACGTGGCCCCCAACCCCTGGCACGCTCACGGGGAGCCGGAGGCCCGGCGGCCTGACCGCCGGGCTTCACGGTGCTTCCTCCTACGTCCGTGCCGGTCCCCTTCGTCCGGGTTCCCGTCGCGCAAGAGCTTGCTCGGCGGGGCGCGCCGGGGAGCGCTCCGGCGGGCTATCCTTCAAAGCGTCGGACCCCAACAGGAGGTGGCGAAGATCAGCGAGTTCCTCGTCGTCGTGCTGGTGATTTTCGCGTTCCTCCTGCTGCTGGGGGGCGTCGGCATCTATCTGCTGGTCAAGCTGGGCAAGAAGGCCGCGGTGAAGGCGAAGCAGGCCTCGACCCGGCTCGCCACCCACGTCAACGCGATGGGCACGGGCGACGCCGCCGAGGTCGAGCGCCTCCGGCTCGACCTGCGCCGCGAGGTGTCCCTCACCCGTCAGGCCGTCGAGCAGGCCCAGCGTGACGGATGGGGCCTGGGCGACCTGCCGCGCCTGCTCGCCGACCTCCAGTCGCAGGCCGACGTCCACGACGCGCAACTCGGCATGTACGCCCAGCAGCGCCGCCTGTCGCCGTACGTCGACCACGCCACCCTCGACCGGCTCCGGCAGCACCAGGCCAAGCTGACGGCCATGTGCGCCCGCATCCGCGCCGACCTCCTGAGCGACCAGGTGCAGCACACCGGGAGCGGCATCGCCGACCTGACCTCCCGCACCGACCTGGAGATCGAGGCCCGCCGCAGCGCCCCCGCCGACCCGCTCGACCAGATCGACGAGCTCTACCGCCGCTCCCTGGAAGACCGCAACGACCGCCCCTGACCGTTACTCGCTGTGACATCATGGATGAGTCACGTGGCATCCACGAGGGGGATCCAATGAGCACAGCGTTGCCGGAGTGGTTCTATCCCGGCCCTCCTGGTGGGTGGACCGCCGACATGCTCGATCACCTTCCCCCCGGCGCGCCTCGGCACGTCGAGCTGATCGATGGGTCGCTCATCATGATGTCGCCGCAGACGGCGTTTCACTTGTACGCAGTTCGGCTGTTCGAAACCCACCTCAAACCGCCGCAGGCTCTGGCGGTCATTCGCGAAATGACCGTGACGCTTGGCCTACGGCAGCGACCCGAGCCCGACATCCTCCTGGTGAACAAGTCAGCGATCAAGGAGAACACGACTTCCTTCAAGCCGGAGGACGTTCACCTGGTGGTCGAAGTGGTGTCAGCCGAATCGATGGACAGAGATCGGACCACCAAGCCGATCAAATACTCCAATGCTGGCATCAAGCACTTCTGGCGTGTCGAAAACGAAAACGGCCTGCCCGTGGTCTACACCTTCGGACTCGAACCAGCGGTCAGGGCTTATGTGCCGACCGGAGTCCACCGCAAACGCTTGCAGACCAATATCGGATTCGATGTGGACATCGATCTCCACCTGGACTGGCCTCCTAGTTAGCGCATCAGGCGTGGCGCCATTCGCGGTAGATGTAGGCGGCGAGTTCCTCATCAGTGGCGCCCTGCCTGGCCATCGCCTTGGTGGCGTGGGCCTGGGCGGTGGTGGGGAGGTGGCCGTCCAGCAGGAGGGGCAGCGACAGGCGCCGTAGCAGCACCTCGGACGCGGAGACCCCGGACGGGCGGCGCGTCACCGCGAGGTTCACCCGCAGTGAGTGCTCGTTCCCCGGTGGCACGCCGGGGCGGTCGATCTCGATGGCCGTGTAGCGGAAGCCGTTCGCCAGGTCGCAAGGTCCGCAGCCGGCCGGTCCCCTGCTCAGTCTGCCGCCGCACTCGGCGCAGGTGAGGCGGTCGTACGCGGCGTCCACCACGCGCCACGGATGCTTGTCGGGCTCGTCGACGACCATCTCGGCGATGAGGCGCTCGTCGGGCGGCTCGGTGGTGCCGAACTCGCGCAGCAGGAACTCCCGCCAGCCCTCCTCGACGATCTCGTCCACCAGCGCCGCGCACCGGGCGCAGTCGTGCGCGCCGGCGGGTTCGTAGTGGCCGCAGTCCGGGCATCGTCGCATGGCCGCACCGTACAGAACGCCGCGTGGGCGGCGCATCGCGTTTTTCCAGCGGGACGGCGTGCGGCGGGCAGGTGGTTAATCGGTTGCGGCGCTCGAAGGGGATCGGCATACTCGGGCGGGCCGGTCAGCGCATGCCGATCGGCGCAAAGCCATGAGCTGCGAGTCACGGGCCGGGAGACATGAGCACCGGCCGGTGAGCTCGGAGCCGAGAGTTCCACACCGCGAGCTCCGACACGTGAGCTCCGACATGTGAGCTCCGGCTCCGGGGCTCCGAGCCGTGAAGGGAGGGTGAGACCGTGACGACGACTGTCCGCGTGCCGTTTTCCGCGTCCCCACACCACCTTCCCACCGGGTGCCCGCTGAGCTGATCCGCGCGCCGGTGGGTCACACGCTTGGAGTCATCCCACCGTGCCGAAGCACTCGCAACACCGCCGCCGCGGCAAGTACGCCCTCGACGCCGACGACATCGACTGGCTGGAGAGCACCCCCGAGGCCGACGACGGCCCGCCGGAAGGCGACCGCTGGTCCACCTGGGACCAGAGCACACCCACGGAGAAGGGGCCGCGACCGTACCCCGGCTGGCTGGTCACCGAGCTGGCCGCCGTCGACACCGAGCTCGGCGTGCTCAAGACCGGCAAAGAGGCCGACGTCCACCTGATCACCCGCGGCGTGCCCGGTACGGAACGGGTGTGCCTGCTGGCCGCCAAGCGCTACCGCGCGCACGAGCACCGCCTGTTCCACCGCGACTCCGGATATCTGGAGGGACGCCGCACCCGCGACGACCGGACGAACCGGGCCATGGCCCACCGCACCGCCTTCGGCAGGCAGGCGATCGCCGCGCAGTGGGCGGTGGCGGAGTTCGAGGCGCTGTGCCGGCTGTGGGAGCTGGGGGTACGGGTGCCGTACCCGGTGCAGATCGTCGGGACGGAGATCCTGCAGGAGTTCATCGGCAGCCCGGACGGGTACGCCGCGCCACGGCTGGCCCAGGTGGCCGACGGGCTCGGCGACCTGTGGGAGCAGCTCGTGACGGCCATGGTCACGCTGGCCCGCGAGGGCCTCGCCCACGGGGACCTGTCGCCGTACAACCTGCTGGTGCACGACGGCGAGCTGCTCATCATCGACCTGCCGCAGATCGTGGACGTGATCGCGCACCCGGCGGGACCGTCGTACCTCGACCGCGACGCCCGCAACGTCGCCACCTGGTTCGCCGCGAAGGGCGTGGCCACCGCCGACCCCGACACCCTCGCCGCCCTCCTCCGGCACGAAGCCGGCCTCCCCACATAGCCCC
>NZ_POUD01000108.1 GCF_003236395.1 Nonomuraea aridisoli
GTCCGGGAGGGTCGTGGTGGCCGTCTGGGCGAGCAGGGCGCCCGAGAGCACGATCAGGCCGCCGACGATCTGGAACACGCCCAGCGTCTCGCCGACCAGCACCCAGGCCACGACGGCGCCCGCGATGACCTCCAGCGAGGCGACCGTGGCCCCGACGGCCGCCGACAGCCGCCGTACGGCGTTGACGCCCAGCGTGTAGCCCAGCACGGTGGCCACGACCACCATCCACAGGTACGCCCCCAGCACCGGCAGCGTCTGCCCGCCCTCCGGGGTGGCGGAGACGGTGAACGCCTCCCACGGGATGTCCCACGGCCGGGAGAACGGCGCCAGCACGACGGCCGCCCCGATCATCCCCCAGGCGACCAGGCCGAGCGGGTCGATGTCGTCCCCGAAGCTATCGTTCATCAGGAAATATCCGGCGCAGCACGCCCCGGCCAGCAGCCCCAGCACCAGCCCCAGCGCGTCCAGGCGCATCCCCTGCCACGCCTCGACGACGATCGCGAGCCCCACGACGGCCACCACCGCCCCGAGGTAGGCCGCCCGCGCGAGCCGCACCTTGCGGACCAGCCGCACCCAGGCCACCACCATGACCGGCGCCATGAACTCCAGCAGCAGCGCGATTCCCACCGGCAGCCGCGTGATCGCCACGAAGTACAGGGCCTGCACCCCGGCGACCGCCATGATCGCGTACAGGCCGAAGAACGGCAGCCGCGACCTCGGGATGCGCAGCGCCCGGGGACGCGCCACGGCGAGCACCGCCACCAGCAGCAGCCCCGCGCCCGCCATCCGCGTCCAGACCGCCTCGATCGGCTCGAGTCCGGCGGCGATGAGATATTTCGCCATCGGCCCGGAGAACGCGAAACACCACGCCGACACGAACGCCAGCGCGAGCCCCACCGACCTCATCGCACACCACCAGTCCAAGTAATGACCGTCAAACGGGTTTGATACTGACATGTACGGCGTCCCGGGCGCAATGGGTCGCCTTTGTTAGCCTGACGACGTGCAGATCTTCGTGGCCCGGCTGTCGGGGACCCCGGTCTTCGACCCGGCGGGCGACCAGATCGGCCGCGTCAGAGACGTCGTGGTCGGACTGCGCATCGGCCGCCGGCCGAACGTGCACGGCTTCGTGGTGGAGGTGCAGCCGCGCCGCCGGGTGTTCCTGCCCATCACCCGCGTGCGCCGCATCGAGGCCGGCTCCGTGGTCTTCACCGGCAAGCTCAACATGCGCAGGTTCGAGCAGCGCGTCACCGAGACCCTCGTCATCGGCGAGATGCTCGACCTCGCCGTCCATCTCGGCGACCAGCCCATGACCGTCTACGACGTCGCCATGGAGGAGGTCAAGCCGTCCACCTGGGAGGTCACCCGGGTCGCCCTCTACAAGGGCCGCCGGCGCGAGCCGCGCATCGTCGACTGGGGCGAGGTGACCGGGTTCGACACCCTGCAGAAGGACCAGGGGGCGGCCGGGCTGATCGCCGCGTTCGAGTCGCTGCGCGCCGCCGACATGGCCAGCGCCCTGCACGACCTGCCGAGCAAGCGCCGCGTCGAGATCGCGCGGGCGCTCAACGACACCCGGCTGGCCGACGTCCTGGAGGAGCTGCCGCCCGACGACCAGATCGGCATCCTCGGCACGCTCGACCCCGAGCGGGCGGCCGACGTGCTGGAGGAGATGGGCCCCGACGACGCCGCCGACCTGCTGCACGACCTGCCGGACGAGCAGGCGGCCCGGCTGCTGGCGCTGATGGAGCCGGGCGAGGCGGCGCCGGTGCGGCGGCTGCTGACGTACCCGGAGACCAGCGCGGGCGGCGTCATGACCAGCGAGCCGGTGATCCTGCCGCCGACCGCGACGGTGGCCGAGGCGCTCGCGCACATCCGCCAGCAGGACCTGTCGCCGGCCATCGCGTGCCAGGTCTACGTCACCCGGCCGCCGACCGAGACGCCGACGGGCACGTACCTGGGGGTGTCGCACTTCCAGCGGTTGTTGCGCGAGCCGCCCTCGACGCTGCTCGGGCGCGTGCTCGACCCCTCGATCGACCCGATCAAACCCGAGTTCACCCTGCGCGAGGTGACCTACTACCTGGCCAACTACAACCTCGTGGCCGCTCCCGTGGTCGACGAGCTGGGCCGGCTCGTCGGCGCGGTGACCGTGGACGACGTGCTCGACCACATCCTTCCCGAGGACTGGCGCGAGAGGCCCGACCGTGACGAGTGACCGCCTCGACCAGCCCCGCGAGCTGCGGCCCTCACTGCGGGCCCACTACGACCCGGAGATGTTCGGCCGGCTCTCCGAGCGCATCGCCCGGTTCATCGGCACCGCGCGGTTCCTCGTCTACATGACGGTGTTCGTCGCGGTCTGGGTGATCTGGAACGTCGCCGGGCCCGAGCACCTGCGCTTCGACCCGTACCCGTTCATCTTCCTGACGCTGATGCTCTCGCTGCAGGCGAGCTACGCGGCGCCGTTGATCCTGCTGGCGCAGAACCGCCAGGACGACCGCGACCGCATCCAGTACGAGCAGGACCGCGAGGCCGCCGAGCGCAACCAGGCCGAGATCGAGTATCTGACGCGTGAGATCGCCGACCTGCGCCTGACCCTGAGCGAGGTGGTCACCCGCGACTACCTGCGCACGGAGCTCGGCAGGTTCGTGGACGAGCTGCGCACCCGGCGCGAGTGAAGATCGTTCAGGCGAGTTTGGCGAGCATCGTCCGCAGCCGGGCCAGCTCCCCCGGCTCCAGCGGGTCGGCGAACTCGCCCTTGACGCCGCGCAGATAGGTCGGCGTCGCCTCGGCCAGCCGGTCGGCCCCGAGGTCGGTCAGCACCGCGAACAATCCGCGGGCGTCGTCGGCGCAGGCCTCCCTGGTCACCAGCCCGTCGCGCTGCAGCCGGTCGACCAGTCTGGTCAGGCCGCTGCGCGAGAGCAGCACGCGGTCGGCCAGGTCGTTCATCCGCAGCCGCCGCCGGGGTGCCTCCGCCAGCTGCAACAGCACGTCGTAGGAGGCCAGCGGGAGATCGTGGGCGATGAGCAACTCCCCTTCCAGACGACGGGTGATGCGCACCTGGGCGCGCTGTAACATCCGCCAGACCGCGAGCTCCTCAGCGGTCAGGCCCTCGTCGCGCAGAAGTGTCACGGAGTAACCTTAAAACGTTGTTGCACAGACATCTAACAAGACGGATTAACCCAGTGAGGGTGCCGGTCCATACCATGGAGGGGCATCCTCAACTGGCGTCCAGCGCCTGCCATACATAGACGACTAAGGAGGGACGGCACTCCCTCGTGCCGACACTTCGATGGCACCAACCCAGGAACAGGTGACCGCGGCCCTCGCCACGGTCATCGACCCCGAGATCCGTCGCCCGATCACGGACCTCGACATGGTCAAGAGCATCGACATCGCCCCTGACGGTGCGGTGCGCGTGGGCGTCTACCTCACCGTGGCCGGCTGTCCGATGCGGGACACCATCACCCGCGACGTCACCACCGCCGTCTCCAAGGTCGACGGCGTTACGGGCGTCAACATCGAGCTCGACGTGATGAGCACCGAGCAGCGCAAGAACCTGCAGACCAAGCTGCGGGGCGACCGGGGGCCGGAGAAGGAGATCCCGTTCAACCAGCCGGGCTCGCTGACCCGCGTCTTCGCGGTGGCCAGCGGCAAGGGCGGGGTCGGCAAGTCGTCGGTGACGGTCAACCTGGCCGCCGCCATGGCCGCGAGCGGCCTCAAGGTCGGCATCGTCGACGCCGACATCTACGGCCACAGCGTCCCGCGCATGCTGGGCGCCGCCGAGCGGCCCACCAAGGTCGAAGACATGATCATGCCGCCGGTGGCCCACGACATCAAGGTCATCTCGGTCGGCATGTTCAAGCCCGAGGGCAACATGCCGGTGGTCTGGCGCGGGCCGATGCTCGACCGGGCGCTCCACCAGTTCCTGGCCGACGTCTACTGGGGCGACCTCGACGTCCTGCTGCTCGACCTGCCCCCGGGCACCGGCGACATCGCCATCTCCGTGGCGCAGCGGCTGCCGTCCGCCGAGATCCTGGTCGTCACGACGCCGCAGATGGCCGCCGCCGAGGTGGCCGAGCGGGCCGGCTCCATCGCGGCCCAGACCCACCAGCAGATCGCCGGCGTCATCGAGAACATGGCGTGGCTGCCGTGCCCCCACTGCGACGAGCGCATCGCGGTGTTCGGCGAGGGCGGCGGCCAGACCGTGGCCGACGCGCTGACCCGTACACTCGGCTCCCGTGTCCCGCTGCTCGGCCAGGTGCCGATCGACATGCGGCTGCGCGAGGGCGGCGACGAGGGCAAGCCGCTGGTGCTGACCGACCCCGACGCACCGGCCGCCGCCGAGCTTCGCAAGATCGCCTCCGGCCTGAGCAAGCGCTCCGGCAGCCTCAAGGGCATGCAGCTGGGGCTCGCGCCGCGCCGCTGACGCCTTCCCGCTTCGGGCCCGTTCCGGTTACCGCCGGGGCGGGCCCGCGTCGTCTCTCAGGTGGCTTCCCTGTCGTACGGCGGGATCTCGCCGTAGCCGAGCTCGTCGACCACCGGCTCCGGCACGTACGGCGTCGTGGTGGCCGGTTCGAGCTCGCGCTTGCCGTTCCAGTCCTCCTCGATGTCGTCGAGGAGATGCTTGCGGACGAACGTGCGCGGGTTGAGGTCGGCCGGGTCGAAGTTGGAGAACTCGGGGCCGAGCCCGGAGCGTAGGTCCTCGCGCGCGCTGTTGGCCATCCGGCGCAGGTTGCGCAGCGTCCTGCCCGCCTGCGCGGCGGCCTGGGGCAGCCTGTCGGGACCGAAGACGAGCAGCGCGATCACGATCAGCGCTCCGATCTCCGCCCACCCGAGTCCGAACACCCTGATCTCCTACCGCAGTTCAGTCTCTCCGAGAACAACCCCGGCCTCTTCCACAGAGTACGGGCTCGCGACCGTTGCCCGGTCGCCTGCCCTCCTCATATCTCCCACCAAAACACCCGAACGGGAAGAGGCTCTCTTCAATAACCCTAAAGAGGAACCAACCGGCGCGCGTAGGCGCCGCAGGAGGGCTCCTGCGGCGCCTACGTGACAAGGGTCAGGACGCGGTGGGCGTGGGCTCGTCCTCGGCCGTCACCGTGAGGCTGGCGTTGCGTTCCTGGCCGTCGCGCAGGTACTTGACGTTGATCTTCGAGCCAGGGGCCTTGCTGCGGATCAGGGCGATGAGCTCGTTCCCGTCCTGCAGCGGCAGCCCGTCGATCTCGAGGATCACGTCGCCCGCCCGCAGCCCGGCCTTGTCGGCGGGCCCGCCCGGCGTCACGGGCTGCTGGCCCGCCACGGCCTCGGTCGCGATCTTGACGCCCTGGCCCTGGAAGTCACGGTCGAGCAGGATGCCGATCTTGGGGCGCTTGGCCCGGCCGGTCGTGATCAGCTCCTCGGCGACCCGCCGCGTCTGGTTGACCGGGATCGCGAAGCCCAGGCCGATGCTGCCGCTCTGGCTGCTCATCGAACGCCCGAGCGTGGCGATCGCGGAGTTGACCCCGACGACCTCGCCCCGGCCGTTGACGAGCGGGCCGCCCGAGTTGCCGGGGTTGATGGCGGCGTCGGTCTGGATGGCGCTGATGTACGCCGGCTCCTCGCTGGTGGCTCCCGTGTCGTCGCCCGCGATGACCGGGCGGTTGAGCGAGCTGACGATGCCGGTCGTGACCGTGCCGGTCAGGCCCAGCGGGGAGCCGATGGCGATCACCGGGTCGCCCACGACCACCTGGTCGGAGTTGCCGAGCGTGATCTCCGGCGTGCCGAACGTCTCCTCCGGCTTGACCACGGCCAGGTCGGAGCCCGGGTCCCGGCCGACGATGCGGCCCGTGGTGGTCTTGCGGTTGTTGAACATGATCCGGATCTCGCCGCCGCTGGCGGCCAGCGCGACCACGTGGTTGTTGGTCACCACGTAGCCGTCCTTGATCAGGAAGCCGGAGCCGGTGGCGCCTTCGCTGGCGCTGCCGTTGCCGACCTCGAGCGAGACCACGCTGGGCAGCACCCGCGAGGCCACGCCCGCCACCGAGTCGGGCGGGCGGTTGGTGGCGCCGCTGGGCACCGGGCCGAGGCTGTAGGAAGGGTCGAGGGCCGTGCTGGTGGGCCTGGTCAGCAGGTACGTGCCGACGCTGCCGAGCAGCGACGCCACCAGGGCGATGACCAGGGCCATCGTGACCAGGAACCCGGTGCGCGGACCGCGCCTGGCCGCATCCGCCCCGGCTCCGTGCGCGCCGGGAGGCGGCGGCGCCCAGCCCGGGCCCATGCCGAGGGGCTGACGCGGCGGAGGCGGCGGATTGCCGTAGGGCGGGCCGAACGGCGGGCGCTCGTAGGCCCGCGTCCCGTTGTCGGGGCCGCCCAAGGAGGGGTTCTCGAATCGGGGACCGCCCTCGCCGAACGGGCTGTCGTAGGCGCGCGTGCTGTTGTCGGGAGCCCCGAACACCGGCCCCTCATAGGGCGGCGCCCCACTGCCGGGCGCCCCGAACCCCGGCCGCTCACCGCCACCGTCAGGGGACCCGAAGGCCGGCCGCTCACCGCCACCGTCAGGCGACCCGAAGGCCGGTCGCTCGCCTGTCTCGAAACCCGACGGGCTCTCGAAGCGTCCCAGGCTCTCGTGCCCCGACGGACTCTCGTAGCGCGACGGGTTCTCGAACGCCGGCTCGTGGCTCGACGGATTCTCGAAGGACGGGCTCTCGCCTGCCTGCGCGCCCGGGTCGGGCGGGCCGAAGGACGGCGCCCCCGGACCGCTCCGCGCGCCGTCGTCCCGCCCCGGCCCGCCGCCGGCCTCGCCGTACGGCCGGCTCTCGTACGGTGGCGCACCGGCGGTTTCCGACCGGCCCGACGGGTCACCCCACGACGTTCCGAACGAGGCGGGCGGCTCGGGCCGCCGGCCCGGTGCGTCGGACCTGTCCTGCGCGGGCAGGAACTCCGGCCGCACCTGTGGCTCGGGGGTGTCCGACGGCGTGCGCTCCTCGTTGCGGCGCGTCTCGTCGGTCATCTCAGTCTCACCACTCCTTGGCTCGGCCACCGCAAATCCTCGCTCTTGCGGCATACGAGGCTGATAAAGCTTTGTCAGGACTTGCCGCCGACAAATCCCGAACCCAGATCGTATGCCCCACGCACCGCGGACTACGCCAACCGACTATGCCCGGCTTGCGGGAGCGTCAAGGCGTGGTGGGTGCACTCGTAGGCGATGTACGGGCCTGCTGCTGGAAGAGTTCAACCGGTGGAGCCGGATTGTTCTGCCCCACGCCACTCGCCGCGAAGAACGTGCCGAGGGCCACGGCCGCCGAGACGACCCCCACGGCCACGTAGGTCGTGCGCCGTCTACCACCACGACCCGGGCCGGAAGACCCGCCGGTGCCGTCTCTGCGCGGCCGGTTGTCCAGCGGCGCGATGGTGTGCGGGCCGGGGATCGGCACCCCACCGAAGGTGCGGGCCGGAAAAGGGCGCTCCCTCGGGGGCAGCGGTCCGCCCGGCTCCGCCATCCGGAGCAGGGACATCGTCAGGTCGGTGGGCATCGCCGGGGTGTCGAGCGAGCGCAGGCGCGACTTCAGCGCGCGCACCGACTCGACCTCTCTACGGCAGTCAGCGCAGAAGGTCAGATGAGCAAGCGCACGCTCGCGTTCGGTGTGGCTGAGTTCACCGTCCACGAGTGCGGATACGCGTTCTCCAAGATGAGCCATATCAGACTTCCTCCCCACGGATCACGGTCGGGGGGAGTTGGGAATTACGGGGGGCTCGATGATCGAGCGCCTCCCGCAACTGCGCCCGGCCACGGTGAATACGGCTTCGGACCGTACCCAGCTTGACGCCGAGCGTGGCCGCGATCTCCTCGTACGACAGGCCCTCGATGTCACACAACACGATCGCCGCCCGGAACTCGGGGGCGAGCGCGTCGAGGGCCGCCTGGATGTCGGGCTCCAGATGGGCGTCGTCGAACGCCTGCGCCGGGGACGGCTCGCGCCCGCGCAGCCGTTCGGCCGCGTCGTCGGCGAGCCCCTCGAACCGGATGCGCTGCTTGCGCCGCGCCATGTCGAGGAACAGGTTGGTCGTGATCCGGTGCAGCCAGCCCTCGAAGGTGCCGGGGGTGTAGCTCGACAGCGACCTGAAAACCCGGACGAAGACCTCCTGGGTGAGGTCTTCGGCGTCGTGGACATTGCCGGTCAGCCGGTAGGCGAGCCGATACACGCGTGCGGAGTGGGTCCGCACGACTTCCTCCCACGTGGGAGGCGTCCAGTCAGACGACACGGGAGTATCCGCCTGGTGGTCGCTTTCGTCCACCAGAACTCCTCTCTCTGGGACCACCGCTACCGCCATAGTGCCTGGTTTCGTCCCTTCGTGCGCACTGACTGCCCTCCGGACCGGCAAAGCCCGTTTAAACCTGCAACGCCTCAGGACCCTCCTGAGTTCCCGTCCGGGCGTGTCTCCCTTAGGCTGCGAACGGTGTCAATCACGCGTATACCTTGTGCGGCCTATGCGGCCAATCGCACGAAAGTGGGGGAGGAGGCCGATGACCACTCCGGTGGAGGCCACTCTGGCCTATGCGGAGCAGTTCCATCAGGAAGATGAGGTCCTGCACGCCGCGCGGCAGCGCGGGCTGGAGATGGGGGCCACGCCCATCCTTCCCGGCGGCGGTGCCGCCCTGTGCTTCCTCGCCACCGTCGTCAACGCCAAGTCGGTCGTCGAGATCGGCACCGGCTGCGGCGTCTCGGGGCTGTGGCTGCTGCGCGGCATGCGTCCCGACGGCACGCTGACGAGCGTCGACGTCGAGCCCGAGCACCAGCGGCTGGCCCGGCAGGCGTTCACCGAGGCGGGTTTCTCCGGCAGCCGGGTGCGGCTGATCACCGGCCGCGCGCTCGACGTGCTGCCCCGGTTGTCCGACGGCGGCTACGACATGGTCTTCGCCGACGGCGCCAAGCAGGAGTACGCCGACTACCTGGCCGAGGCCGTGCGCCTGCTGCGCGTCGGCGGCGTCGTGGCGTTCGACAACATGCTCTGGCACAACCGCGTGGCCGACCCCGCGCAGCGCGACACCGACACGGTGGCGCTGCGCGAGGTGGGCAAGCTGGTGCAGTCGGACGACCGCCTGCGCTCGGTGCTCATGCCCCTGGGCGACGGGCTGCTGGCGGCCGTCAAGATCGCCGGCTAGGCGGCGCTACGCGCGGGTGAGCCACTCCAGCAGCACCCGCACGCCGAACCCGGTCGCGCCCTTGCTGAGCGTGCCCTCGTCCACGGTGCTGCGGCCGACGCCCGCGATGTCGAGGTGCGCCCACGGCCGGCCGCCGGTGAACTCCCGCAGGAACAACGCCGCCGTGATCGACCCCGCCCCGAACCGCGACCCCGCCTCGACGTTGGACAGGTCGGCGATCGACGACTCCAGCGCCGGCGTGTAGTCGTCGATCAGCGGCATCCGCCACAGCCGGTCGTCGGTGACCTCCCCCGCCTCCAGCAGCTGCTTGGCCAGCACGTCGTCGGAGGCGTAGACGGCGCCGACGTTGCGGCCGAGCGCCACCGAGATGGCCCCGGTCAGCGTGGCGATGTCGACGACCGCGTCGGGGTCGAGGACGGCGTCGGCGTAGGCGAGCGCGTCGGCCATCACGAGCCGGCCCTCGGCGTCGGTGTTGAGCACCTCGACCGTGCGGCCGCCGTAGTGGGTGATGACGTCGCTGGGCCGCTGCGCGGTGCCGGAGGGCATGTTCTCGGCGGCGGCGACCAGGCCGGTGACCTTCACCCGGGCGCCCAGCCGGGCCAGCGCGCCGAGCACCGCGATGACGACCGCGCCGCCCGCCATGTCGGTCTTCTGCGTCTTCATGTTCTCGGTCGGCTTGAGCGACAGGCCGCCCGAGTCGAACGTGATGCCCTTGCCCACCAGCACGACATGCCGGTCGGCGGGCTCGTCGGGCGTGTAGGACAGCTGGATGAGCCGGGGCGGGCTGGCCGAGCCGCGCCCGACGGCGAGGATGCCGCCGAACCCGTCGGCCTGCAACTGCTCCTCGTCCCACACCCGGACGGCGACGCCGCTCTCGGCGGCCCGCTCGGCGAGCCAGGCCGGGTTCTTCACGGAGGAGGGCGTGTTGGCCAGGTCACGGGCCAGGGCCACGGCCTGGGCGACGGTCTGCGCCCGCCGCACGGCCTGCTCGTCCGCACCCGCGAAGGCCAGCGTCCGCACGGCCTTCTTGCCGCTTTCACCGATCTTGAACGAGTACGCCGCCAGCAGCGCCGCCTCCGCGAACGCGGCCACGTCGCCCTCGGGCGTGACCACGGTCAGCCGGTCTCGGCCCTTGACCCGCCTGGTCAGCGCGGCGCCGGCCTTGCGCAGGGCACGCGGGGAGCCGTCGCCCACGCCGAACAGCAGCACGCGGCCCACACCTCCAGCCCTGGCCACGGGCACCTCGACGATCTCGCCCGCCTCCCCCTTGGCCTCGTAGTGCGCCAGCAGGTCACGCACCGGCAGGTGCAGCTCCACCGGGCGGGCGGTCTGGAGATCGGCGGAGTACGGGACGGCAAGCAGGTCGGCGTCGTCGGGAACCTCGGCGACCACCGTCGCAGTGGTCTCAATGGGCACGGAAACATCTCCTCAGAACGTCAGCGACCCTGGCGCCGGACTACGCCAGGGTCGTGGATCAAGATTTCTCTCGGGAGGGCTCAGCCGACGACGTTCTTCAGCGCCTCGCCGAGCGCCTTCGCCTCGTCGGCCGAGATCTCCACGACGAGCCGGCCGCCACCCTCCAGAGGGACCCGCATGACAATGCCGCGCCCTTCCTTGGTGACCTCGAGCGGACCATCGCCGGTCCGCGGCTTCATCGCCGCCATGCGTGCATCCCTTCCTGCCTTGGGCTCCCGCGGCCCGCGATTTCCGACCTCCCATGGGGGGTGGTCGGCGCATTCACGTCTTCTGTGATGTCCTATTCTCCCGCATCGAGAGCGCTCATGGGTAACGATCTCCTCCCAGAATGCGTTGTCCAGGCGCGCGATCACGTCCAAACTGGACCTCGTGCACGCTCGCGCCGCTCTGTTCGACCTCTATGGAGACCACCTGCGCTCGCGTGGGGGGCAGGCGTCCGTGGCGGCGCTCGTACGGCTGATGAAGCCCTTGGAGATCGCCGCTCCCGCCGTGCGCACGGCGGTTTCGCGCATGGTGCGGCAGGGGTGGCTGAGGCCGGTGAGGCTGTCGCAAGGGCCCGGCTACGGGCTGACGCCGAAGTGTGTGAGGCGGCTGGACGAGGCCGCACTCAGAATTTACCGAGCGGGCACGCTGTCCTGGCACGGCCGCTGGCATCTGATCGTCGTGGAGCCCGTACGCGAGCGTGCGCGCCGGGAGCGGCTGCGGGCCGACCTGACGTTCCTGGGCTACGCGGCGCTGTCGGAGACGACCTGGATCGGCCCGCGCTCCTCCATCGAGCTGGACAACCTGCTCGACGGCGAGGGCGTGCGGGCCGACAGGTTCGACGCGGCGC
The DNA here is from genome assembly GCF_003236395.1 of Nonomuraea aridisoli. Lineage (GTDB taxonomy): Bacteria > Actinomycetota > Actinomycetes > Streptosporangiales > Streptosporangiaceae > Nonomuraea > Nonomuraea aridisoli. The sequence continues at coordinate 11,448 of NZ_POUD01000108.1, forward strand.
TGGAGGGCGACCCGCGCGAGCTGGTGTCGAGGGCCTGGGATCTGGACGCCATCGGCGAGGCGTACGAGCACTGGCGCACCGAAGCTGTCACGCTGATCAGCACGCTGCCCGAAGGGGCGCCGGACGACCAGGTCTTCGCCACGAGGAGCCGGCTCGTGCACGGCTGGCGCAACTTCCTCTTCCGCGATCCCGGCCTGCCGCCGGAGCTGCTGCCGCCCGGCTGGCCGGGTGAGAAGGCCAGGGCCTACTTCGAGCAGGAGGCCGCCCGGCTGCTGCCCGCAGCCGCCGCGTTCGTCGACAGGGAGTTATCGTGATCCGCTATGACGTGGCCGACGCCGTCGCCACCATCACGCTCGACCGGCCCGACGCCATGAACTCACTGACGGTCGAGGCCAAGGAGGCGCTCCACAGCGCGCTGCGCCGCGCCGCGGGCGACCAGTCCGTCAGGGCCGTGCTGCTCACCGGCTCGGGCCGGGCGTTCTGCGCGGGCCAGGACCTGCGCGAGCACGCCGACAACCTGGAGGCGGGCCGCGGCCTGGCCAACACCGTGCGCGAGCACTACAACCCGATCGTCGAGCTGATCGCCACCATGGCCAAGCCGGTGCTGGCCGCGGTCAACGGCGTCGCCGCGGGCGCGGGGGCGTCGCTGGCGTTCGCGTGCGACCTGCGGATCGCCTCGGACAAGGCGAAGTTCGCGCTGGCGTTCGCCGGCATCGGCCTGGCGCCCGACTCGGGCGCGTCGTGGACGCTGCAGCGCCTGGTCGGCCGGGGCCGCGCCGCCGAGCTGATGCTGCTCGGCGAGCCGCTCGACGCGGCCCGCGCGCTGGAGCTGGGCCTGGTCACGCGCGTGGTGCCGGCCGACGACCTGCTCAAGGACGCCCAGGAGCTCGCCGTACGCCTCGCGCAGGGCCCGACGCTGGCCTTCGCCGCCACCAAATGGGCCCTGGCGTACGCGGCGACGCACTCGCTGCCGGACGCGCTCGCCATGGAGGCCGACCTTCAGGACAAATGCGCCGCCACCCGCGACCACGTCAAGGCCACGGAGTCGTTCCTCGCCAAGGAACGCCCGACCTTCAACGCGGAGTGAGCGATCGCCTGCCCAGCCCGGCGCGAAGCCCGAACCAGCCTATGGCGGCGACGAGCGTGACCTGCAGCAGGTAGACGATCGCGGCGGTCACAGGGCCGGACGTCTCGGCCGGCAGCGCGGCGAACACGATGACGTACGCGATGCCCGCGATCGACAGCCACCGTGGCATCGCCTTCGACAGCAGCGTCCCGACGAGCGCGGCCAGCACGCCGACCGCGATGGCGACCTGGGTGCCGACGATCGCCGGGACGAGCAGGCCGAGGTGCGCGTTCAGGATGTCGAAGAGCTCTCGTCCCGCGGGCTCCGGCAGCACCATGGGATCGGCCGCGTAGGCGAACGGCAGCGCCTCCGCGGTGATCGTGAGCGCGAAGAGGATCCCGCCGACGCCGGACAGCAGCGCGCCGAGCAGGTTCAGCGCGCGGCCCCTGCCGTGGGCGAGCAGCACGATGAAGACGGCGGTGGCGACCCAGGAGATCGCGTATCCGGGGCCGCCGAGGTACAGGTTCATCGGCCAGTAGGCGCCGCCGAGCGCCCGCACGTCGTCGTACCGGACCGTGCCGTCGAAGGGCGGTTCCCAGAACGCGAAGAAGGTACGGGCCGCGAGCGAGACCAGCAGCAGGACGAAGAGCCCGATAACGGCGATACGCCGCGTGGCTGACGCGGTTGCCGGGGCGGGCGGCGGCGTCGCGGTCCCGGCGAGTTCGGATGCGGTCACGGTCGTCCTTCTCCTTCGATCGATCGGTGGCGGCGCTGTTCGCGCCGCTTCGATCGTCGGCAGAGGGCGTGCCGCACCGCATCGGTGCCAGCACCTATGTGGAGTCCGGCCTGCTCAGAGGCTTCGGCCGCGCTTCGTGGCGGCGTTGTCGAGCCAGATCCGCGCGGCCTGCACGCGGCGGTTCGTCCCGGCCTCCGGCCTGAGGCCGAGCTTGACGAAGATCGCGCGCAGGTGGGCGTCGACCGTGCGCTCGGAGACGACGAGCCGGGCCGCTATTCCGGCGTTGCTGGCGCCCTCGGCGAGGACGGCGAGAACCTCCGCCTCGCGCGGTGTCAGGCCCGGGACCGGTGTCGCCCCGAGCGGTGCGGGAACCTCCTCGTCCGGAGCCGGCCGTTCTTCGGGGGTCAGGACGCGGGCGAGCCGTCCGGTCCCGGCCCAGGCGCCCCCGACCACGACGAACGTCACAGCCGCGACGCCGATGGCGACCGCCGTGGCGCCGAGCCGGACGCCGGGAGAGGCGATGATCGTCCCGATGGCGATCACGACGAGGGCCGAGGCGACGAGCCCGGTGCCGCGTACGGCGACGGCCACGTGGCGGGGCTGCACCCCGCCACGTGCGGCGAGCACCGCGCAGGCCGCGCTGAACGCCGAGGCCCCGGCGAGGGCGACGAGGAACGCGGCCGAGCCCAGCGACGGCTCCACGGCTCCGGGGTCGCGGGCGACGGCCAGCAGGAGGCAGAAGCCGACGGTGAGCGGGGCGCCGGTCGTTCCGGCCGCGGCGACCCCGATCCGCGCGCGGGCGGCCCCGGCGGAGGTGAGCGCGGCCCGCCACAGAGTGACCGGGATGAGCAGGAGGGCCAGCGCGCCCAGGAGCGTGGCGAGGCCACCGAGCGGTTCGAGGGCCGTCCGCCAGGACTCCGGCGCGATGGTCGGCAGGCCGGTGAAGGGGTCGCTCGGCGTCGTCAGCAGGGAGTTGGCGAGCGTGACGGCGGCGATGGCCCCGACGAGAACCTGATGCGTCCACGGTGCTCGTCCGCCGGCCCGGATGGCCGCTGACGCGGCGAGCTGCATGAGCGCGAGCGGCGGGATCCAGGCCGAACTCCAGATCGCGACCGCGAGCGCGGCGGCCGGGTTCCCGGTCGCGACCGCCCACACCGCCCAGGCGGCCGCCCAAAGGTAGGCCAGCAGGACGAGGCAGAGCCAGGTCGCGAGACCGCCGGCTCTCCGGTCGCCCGCCGAGGTGAGCCGGGCGGCGGCGACGGCCGCGCTCGTCGCCGCCGCCGCCAGCGCGAGCACGCCGACCGGGTCGGTGGCGAAACCGCCGTGGCCGGCCAGCCGGAGCGCGAGCAGGGCGGCCACCGCGGCGGCCCCGGCGATCCCGGCGACCAGGGGCAGGAGCCGGCCCGTGAACGGCGGCTGGGCGATGACGGTCATCCTGGTCCCACCCTCGGTCGTGGGCAGCCAGACCGGGGAGGCGGCCGTGGCCCGGATCGTACGGCGATCCTATGGGCGAACCCTCGGCTGGACCAGGTGGGTGCCGGAGTTCATGGACCAGCGCCCGGGCTCAGCGGGTGCGGGCCAGGCAGCCTTCGATGTGGTCGTTGACCAGGCCGATCGCCTGCATCAGCGCGTACGCGGTGGTCGGGCCGACGAACCGGAAGCCGTGCTGCTTCAGCTCCTTGGCCAGCGCCTTCGAGGCCGGGGTGGTGGCGGGCACGTCGGCCGTCGTCCTCGGCGCCGGAGCGTCGGGGTCGGCGTAGCGCCACACCAGGTCGGACAGGCCGCCGGGCAGGTCGAGCGCGGCCCTGGCGTTGGCGATCGCGGCCTCGATCTTGGCACGGTTGCGGACGATGCCCGGGTCGGCGAGCAGGCGTTCGGCGTCGTGCTCGGTGTAGGCGGCGACCTTGGGGATGGAGAAGTGGTCGAAGGCGGCGCGGAAGTTCTCCCGCTTGCGCAGGATGGTCAGCCACGACAGACCCGACTGGAACGCCTCCAGCACCACCCGTTCGTAGACGGCGTCGTCGCCCTTGACCGGGCGGCCCCACTCCTCGTCGTGGTAGGCGAGGTACATCGGGTCGGCCAGGCCCGGCCAGGAGCAGCGGATCGGCTCACTCACCGCCGCTCGTCCCCTTCCGCGCCCGCACCGGCTCTTCCTCGCCCTCGGCCCGCTCGGCGTCGCCGTCAGGGACGCCCGTGGTGAGCGCGCCGTTGCGCTTGTCCTCACGGGTCTCCGCCTCGCCGTCCTCACCGTCCTCGGCACCCGGTACGGGCTCGTCGCCCGCGCGGGCCTCGGGGGGCTCACCCTCGGGCGCCTGGTCGGCGGGCTCGGCGCTCGCACGGGCTTCTGCGGCGGCCGGTTCGTCGGCCTCGGGCTCCGGCTCGGCGGCGGGGTGTACGGGCTCGGGGGTCTGCGTGTCCGTGGAGTCGTCCGCCCGGCCGGGGACGGCGTCGACGCGCCACTCCGGGTCCTCCGGAGGGGTGATCGTCGCGTCGGCGTCCCACGACACCGCGGCGCCGCTCGCCGTCACGGGGTCGCCCGACTCGGGCAGCTCCCGCTGCGCCGGCGCCTCGGGCTCGTGCTCCGTACGCGGGCCCGCCCCCGGCGAGGCGTAGACCTCCTGCCGCGCGTACAGCCGGCTGGCCAGCAGCTCGGAGACCCGCTGCTCCAGCACGGCGATCCGGGTGTCGCGGGCGCTGATCGCGCCGGCGGCCCGGCGCAGCGTCTCGTCGACGCTGGCCGTGTGGTAGCCGACCAGGTTGACCGGCAGCTGCAGCGCCATGACGTCGACCGCCGTCAGCTGACCCGCCTCCGGCAGGTCGAGCGGGGGCACGTCGGGGGGGAACTCGCTCAGCTCACCGCCCCGCCCCAGGGAGACCAGGACCACGCAGGCCAGGATGGCGATGGCGGCGATGGCGAGAATTACCAGCACATTGGCATCGTACTCATCCGCCGGAGCGCCTTCAGCGATCTACCGCAAGTAACGCATTCCACACAACCTGTGGAACGTGTCAGCCGGCGGCCTCGCCGAGTTCGGCGACGCTGGGCCGAACGGGCTGCGCACGCGACTCCAGGTGCGCGAACGCCTCGTCCACGGTCGAGGTGAACGAGATCGCGTCGAAGACGTCCGGACGCGTGAAACCCTCGTCGTACATGTGGCCGACCATCGCGCGCAGCGGCTCGTACAGGCCCCAGGGGTCGAGGACGACGAGGGGACGGTCGTGGATGCCGAGCACCCGTGCGGTCCACATCTCGAACAGCTCCTCCAGCGTGCCGATGCCGCCCGGCAGCACCAGGAACGCGTCGGAGCGGGCGTCCATGACGCCCTTGCGCTCACGCATGTCGGCGGTGACGACGAGCTCGTCGGACTCCTCGTCGGCCACCTCGATGTCGACCAGGACCTGGGGGATCACGCCGATGGTGCGCCCGCCGGCGGCTCGGGTCGCCGAGGTGACGGCTCCCATGCACGAGACCGTGGCGCCGCCGCTCACCAGGGTGTGCCCGCGCCTGGCCAGCTCGGTGCCCACCTCGGTGGCGAGGTCGACGTATTTGCGGTCGATGTTCTGGCTGGAGGAGCAGAAGACGCAGATGTTCACAGGGCGGAAGCCTATTGCGGCTCGGCGATCTGGGCCGCGCAGGCCTCCTCCTCTTCCACGAGCTGCCGGGAACGGGCCAGGTCGGCGTCCACGATGATGCGCACGGCCTCGTCCACGTCGTCGGTGACGGTGATCAGGTCGAGGTCGTCGGCGGCGATCTTGCCGGTGCCGAGCAGCGAGCCCTTGATCCAGTCGAGCATGCCGCCCCAGAACTCCGAGCCCATCAGCACCACGGGGAAGGAGGTCACCTTGCGCGTCTGCACCAGGGTGAGCGCCTCGAACAGCTCGTCCAGCGTGCCGAAGCCGCCGGGCAGCGTGATGAAGCCGCACGAGTACTTGACGAACATCGTCTTGCGCACGAAGAAGTAGCGGAACTCCACGCCCAGGTCGACGTAGTCGTTCATGCGCTGCTCGAACGGCAGCTCGATGCCGAGCCCGACCGACACGGCGCCGTCCACCTCGCGCGCGCCCCGGTTGACCGACTCCATGACGCCGGGGCCGCCACCGGTGATCACCGCGTAGCCGGCCTCGGCGAGGGCCCGGCCGAGCCGCATGCCCGTCCGGTAGTCGGGAGAGTCCTCGGGCGTGCGGGCGGAGCCGAACACCGTGACCGCCGGGGGCAGCTCGGCGAGCTGGCCGAATCCCTCCACGAACTCCGCCTGGATGCGCAGCACGCGCCACGGGTCGGTGTGCACCCAGTCGGACGGCCCCTGGCGGGCCAGCAGCCGCTGGTCGTGCGTGGAGGTCGGCACGAAACGACCGCGGACGATGGCCTGCCCCTGGCGGTGCTCCCGGCGCTGTTCCCGGGCCTGTTCATGGCGCTGTTCACGACGTGGTTCTTCCATGCGGATCACGCTAGCCCCTTCACCATCGCCCGGTTCCACCCGTGCGTCCCTACCCGTGCGGTTCGCCGCGAGTCGATACGTTCTTCCCTCAGAGCGAATCCCCAGGTAAACCGGGCGAAACACCCCACTAAAAAATCTTGAAAAAACCAGGGAACCGGATTTCGACCCCCCTGCGTCTAACTGCCGAGGGTGCTGCTCGGGACTGAAAGTGGCTTTCCCCGCCAAATGGCCGGCGAGGAAAGCCACTTTCATGTGGAGAGCCAGTCGAGCATCGCCCGCTCGCTCTCGACGATCTTCGGCAGCGAGACGTACTCCCCCTGCTGGTGCGCGAGGTTCGGGTCGCCCGGGCCGTAGTTGACGGCGGGGACCCCCAGCGCGGAGAAGCGGGCGACGTCCGTCCAGCCCAGCTTGGCGCGCGGCTCGCCGCCGACCGCCCCGGTGACGGCCGCCGTGAACGCCGCCGCCGCCGGATGCGTCAGCCCGGGCCGGGCCGCGGGCGCGGCGTCCACGACGCTCACGGCGAACCCGTCGAAGACCTCGCGTACGTGCTGCTCCGCCTCCTCGATCGACAGGTCGGGGGCGAAGCGGTAGTTGACGCTCACCACGCACAGGTCGGGGATGACGTTGCCCGCCACGCCGCCGCTGACGCCGACCGCGTTGAGCCCCTCGTGGTATTCGAGCCCCTCGACCACCGGCCGCCGCGGCTCGTAGGCGTTGAGCCGGGCGAGCACCGGCTCGATGCCGTGGATGGCGTTGACCCCGAACCACGACCGCGCACTGTGGGCCCGCTTGCCGCTCACCGTGACCTCGGCGCGCAGCGTGCCCTGGCAGCCGCCCTCGATCACGCCGTCGGTCGGCTCCATCAGCACCGCGAAGTCGGCCGCCAGCCAGTCGGCGTGGTCACGCGCGACCCGGGTGAGGCCGTTGCGCTCGGCCTCGACCTCCTCGCAGTCGTAGAAGACGTACGTGACGTCGCGGTTGGGCGCGGGCAGGGCGGCGGCGAGCTTGAGCGCGACCGCGACGCCGGCCTTCATGTCGGAGGTGCCGCAGCCGTACAGCAGGTCGCCGTCGACCCGGCTCGGCAGGTTGCCGGCGACGGGGACGGTGTCGAGGTGGCCCGCGATGAGCACCCGCTCGGCGCGGCCGAGCTCGGTGCGGGCGACCACCGTCTCGCCGGAGCGCGACACGTTCAGGTGCGGCACCGCGGACAACGCCCGCTCCACCTGGTCGGCGAGGGCCTTCTCGTGGCCGCTCACCGACTCGATGTCCACGATCGCGGCCGTCAGCGCGCGTACGTCCTGGGTCAGGTCGAGCATCAGATGTCCATCCCGTGTTCGCGCAGCACCTCGTTGAGCGCCGCCTTGTCGTGCCGCTGCCCCGGCTCCAGGCGCTTGAGCACCAGCACGCACGGCAGGCCGAACGTGCCGCCGGGAAACTCCTTCTGCCGCGTGCCGCTCACCGCCACGCACCACGCCGGGATCCGGCCGCGTGACAGCTCCTCGCCCGTCTCGACGTCGATGACCGGGATCGACCCTGACAGGATCGTTCCCGCGCCGACGACCGCGCCCTCGCCGACCCGGGCGCCCTCGACGAGCATGGACCGGCCGCCGATCAGCGCGTCGTCCTCGACCACGACCGGGACGGCGCCGGGCGGCTCCAGCACCCCGCCGATGCCCACGCCGCCAGACAGATGCACGTTCTTGCCGATCTGAGCGCATGATCCGACGGTGGCCCACGTGTCGACCATCGTGCCGGAGTCGACGTACGCGCCGATGTTCGTGAACGACGGCATGAGCACCACGCCGGGCGCCAGGTAGGAGCCCCAGCGTGCGATCGCCCCCGGCACCACGCGCACGCCGTCGAACGTGCTCTTCAGCGGGATGCGGTCGTTGTGGTGGAAGTCGCCCACCTGCGAGCGGGCCAGTCCGAGCACCTTGAAGGCCAGCAGCACGGCGCGCTTGGCGCGCTCGTCGACGAGCACCTCGCCGCCCTCCACGCGGGCGGCCCGCGCCTGGCCGCTGTCGAGCAGGTCGACCGCGCCGACCACCAGCCGGCGCGCCTCGGCGTCGGCCGGCGACAGCTCCGCCCTGCGCTCCCACAACTCATCCACGACCGCGGGAATCGTGGACGAAGTGCTCACATGACTCATGGCCACGGAGCTTATCCGTCCGGGTAGGTTCTTCAGCGTGCGCCTGCGCTTCTCCCGTGGAGTCATCACCATCGCGGTCATCGTGGTCGTACTCGCCGTCGCCGTCTCCGTAGGGCTCTACCACCTGCTGAAGCGGGCGCCCGTGGTGGTGCGCGAGGCGTACTGCGTGGTCGACACCCCTGTGGGCGTGCGCGAGCTCGACCCCGAACAGGCCCGGATCTCGGCCACGATCGCGGCCGTCGCGGCGCGCCGCAAGCTGCCCGAGCGGGCCGTGGTCATCGCGTACGCGACGGCGCTGCAGGAGTCGAAGCTGCGGAACGTCGACTACGGCGACCGCGACTCGGTCGGGGTCTTCCAGCAGCGCGAGTCGCAGGGCTGGGGCACCAAGAAGCAGATCATGGACCCTGTCTACGCGACGAACAGGTTCTTCGCCGCGCTGGTCAAGGTGAAGAACTACCGCAAGCTGCCGCTGGCGGAGGCGGCGCAGGCCGTACAGCGCTCGGCGGGCGGCTACGCGTACGCGCCGCACGAGGAGGAGGCGAAGATCCTGGCCGCCGCCTTCACCGGGAAGGTGCCGCGGGCCCTGCACTGCTGGTATCCCCAGACCCGCACGCCCGCGCCGGCGCCCCGTACGCGGGAGGCGCGCAAGCAGCTGGCCAGGGCGCTGGGCAGCACGGCGATCACCACGGAGAAGCGCGGCTGGCTGGTGGCCTCCTGGTGGGTGGCCCATGCCGAGATGTACGGCCTCACCAGGGTCGGCTACGGCGGCGCGACCTGGTCCAACGACTACGAGACCGAGGGCTGGGAGGCGGACGGCAAGCCCGGCAAGCCCGGCGCCCGCCGCGTGGAGCTGTCGTGACCCGTCAGGACGCGCGGGTGACGATGGAGATCGAGCCGGGCGGGAGCGGCTGGGCGTAGGCGGCCGTCCAGGAGCCGCCCTGGACGCGTTCGAACGACAGCAGCCGGCCGTCGGAGGCGCGGTAGTCGGCGAAGTCGAGCAGGCCCCGCTCCGGCAGGCCGGTGTCGCCCTCACCGCGGAAGGCGGCCGTCCCCCGCTCGATCGGGTAGAACTCCACGCCTTCCATGATCAGCATGCTCTTGGCCGGCACCATGCCCTGCGTGGGCACGTCGTTCCAGAGCTTGACCTCCAGATGCGGCGGATCGCCCGGCAACTCCTCGACGGAGAGCCACTGCAGGCGGCGGGAGGAGTCGCGCAGCAGGAAGTCCGTCCACTTCTGGCCCTGCCACGAGACGTAGATGGCGCCGAGGACGCGCGCGGGCGACCCGTGGATCTCGATCCGGTCGCCGACCCCGATCGTACGGGGGTCGGTGTAGTCGGTGCCGACATGCCCGGGAGCGCCCACCGGAGCCGCCAGCGGGGTCTCGAGAGGAGCGACCTCGGCCGGCGGCGCGCTGACGCGGCCCCTCCTGTCTTGCCGCGTCGTGGCCCAGAAGGCCCCGAGCAGCAGCAGGACGGTGGCGATGCTCAGCCCGAGTACGACCATGGAGGTCATGCTCATCGATCAGCTCGCTCCACTCGCGGTCTGCCTCGGCATAAGCCCTTATCAATTTGTGCGGAGACAAGCCCGTTTCGCGGGCTGTGCGGGGCGATCCTACTGGAGGCGGCGCACCGCCGCAGCGATCCGTTCATCTGTGGCCGTGAGGGCGACGCGGATGTGCCGCCCACCTGCGGATCCGTAGAACTCGCCGGGCGCGACCAGAATGCCGGTCTCGGAAAGCTTTCCTACCTGATCCCAGGCGCTCTGCCCATTAGAGGCCCAGAAGTACAGGCCCGCGGTCGAATGGTCGATCTGCCATCCCGCCTTTTCCAGCGCCGGACGCAGCACCTCGCGGCGGGCGGCGTAACGCTCGCGCTGCCGGTCGGCGTGCTCGTCGTCGGAGAGCGCCACCGTCATCGCGGCCTGGACGGGCTGCGGCATGAGCATGCCGGCGTGCTTGCGCGTCTCCAGCAGCCGCTTGACCAGGACGGGGTCGCCCGTCACGAACCCGGCGCGGTAGCCGGCCAGGTTGGAGCGCTTGGAGAGGGAGTGGACGGCCAGCAGCCCTTCGTGTGAGCCGCCGCAGACGTCGGGGTGGAGGATCGAGATCGGCGGCTCCTCCCAGCCGAGCTCGATGTAGCACTCGTCGGAGGCGACGACCGTGCCGCGCTCACGAGCCCACGCGACGATCTTGCGCAGGTGTTCGGCGGGCAGCACCCGGCCCGTGGGGTTGCCCGGGGAGTTGACCCAGATGAGGTCGACGTGCTCGGGGCCGAGCGCGAGCGTGCTGTCGGAGGCCGTGCCGTGCGCCCCGGCCAGCCGGGCGCCCACGTCGTAGGTGGGGTAGGCCAGCTCCGGGAAGACGACGCGGCGCGCACCGAGGTAGGTGGGCAGCCAGGCGACGAACTCCTTGGAGCCGATCACCGGCAGGACATCATTCGGATCCACCGTCACGCCGTGCCTGCGCCGCAACCACCCCGACGCGGCCTCGCGCAGCGCCTTGGTGCCGTGGGTCAGGGGATAGCCCGGGCTGTCGGCCGCCTGCGTCAGGGCGTCCTGGACGATCTGCGGCACGGGGTCGACGGGCGTGCCGACGGACAGGTCGACGATGCCGTCGGGGTGAGCCAGCGCGCGCTCTTTGTACGGCTCCAGCCGGTCCCACGGGAAGTCAGGCAGGGTGTTCACGGTTCTCCATGATGTCGCGGTGCCGCACTACGGCACGGCGGCGCCACGCGGACGGGGCGCATCCGGCCCGGATGCCCCCGTGCACGGCGTTGTCCTAGTGGTCTTCACCCTGCGGCGGCAGGGCGGCGACCACCGGGTGGTCCCTTTCGATCTTGCCGACCTTCGAGGCGCCACCGGGCGAGCCCAGCTCCTCGAAGAAGTCCACATTGGCCTTGTAGAACTCCTTCCACTGCTCGGGAAGGTCGTCCTCATAGAAAATCGCCTCGACGGGGCACACTGGCTCGCACGCGCCGCAGTCCACGCACTCGTCGGGGTGGATGTAAAGCATGCGCTCGCCCTCGTAGATGCAATCGACGGGGCACTCCTCGATGCACGCCTTGTCCAGGACGTCCACGCAAGGCTGCGCGATGACGTAGGTCACCTCGAGCTCCTTCTTCTCCGCACCATGGCATGACTTCGACCGCGGTTTGCTACGCCCTAGTATTGCCGTGCTTCCCGGCTGGCCGAAACGGAGGGTGGCAAACTCGTGGCCGGACGCCTTGTCATCGCCATTACAACGCACGACGTCGGCGCCCGGGTCACCACCCGAAGGCGCGTCCCCGGCGGGTTTCGCGACGCGGTCGGGATTTTGGAGTCCTGGGACGAAGGCGTGCTCAAAGTCCGGAAAAGAGACGGCACGGTGGTGGAGATCCCCGAAGAGACGCTGGTGGCGGCCCGTGTCGTTCCGGCCGCGCCTCCTCGACCTGGGCGGATGTAGCAGTAAGTATTCATTGTGTGACTGTACGTACCTGCGCCGCCGCAGCCGCCATCCTCGCCAGCGCCGGATGCGGCGCGTCGTCCACCGACTCCACCGCGACCGAAGCGAAGAACCTGCCGCCCGTCAACGTCCAGGCCGCCTCGCTGAAGAGCGGCTTCGGCACGATGGACCGGCTCGTCGAGGCCGCCAAGAAAGAGGGCCAGCTCAACGTCATCGCCCTGCCCCGCGACTGGGTCAACTACGGCGAGATCATCGACACCTTCGCCGACAAGTACGACATCAAGGTCAACGAGCTGGAGCCGAACGCGAGCAGCAAGCGCGAGCTCGACGCGGCCCCGCAGCTCAAGCCGGACGTGTTCGACCTCACCATGGACGTCGCGGTGTCGGGGGCCGACCGGTTCGCACCGTACAAGGTGCAGGGGTGGAACGACGTTCCCGACCACGTCAAGGAGCCGTCCGGCGCCTGGTACGCCGCCTACGGCAGCTACATGTCCATCGGGTACGACCCGCGCGCGGTCAAGGCGCCCGCCTCCTTCAACGACCTGCTGCAGCCCGGCTACCGCGTCGCCCTCGACGGCGACCCGCTGCGCTCGGCCTCGGCGTTCGGGGGCGTGATGGCGGCATCCATGCGCGCCGGCGCGCCGCAGCCCGAGCAGGGCGTGGCGCTGTTCGCCAAGATCAAGCAGGCCGGACGACTCACCGACCCGGCCAAGGCCAACGTCGTCGTCGCCTGGGACCACCTGAACGCCGCCCGCAGCGCCCACCACTCCGACGGCTGGCAGGTGACGATCCCGCGCGACGCGGCGCTCGGCGCCTACCACGTGCAGGCGATCAACAAGGCGGCCCCGCACCCGGCCGCGGCCCGGCTCTGGCAGGAGTTCCTCTTCTCCGACGAGGGCCAGAACCTGCTGCAGAAGGGGTTCGCCCGGCCGGCGCGCGGCGAGGCGATGCTCATGAAGGGCACGCTCGACCGCGAGCAGGCGGCGAAACTGCCCAAGGCGCCCGGGCCTCCCGTTCTCATGACCATCCCGCAGACGGACGCCGCGAAGGCGTACCTGATGAGGGAATGGGCAAAGAGTGTGGGCTGAGTCCCATGTGACTTGATATGTCGCCGCGACGTTCAGGCTCTAAAGTGAACGGACAGCACGGCCACGGGGGCCCGGAGTCCGAGAAATGAGCTGATCGTCTTGCGATACGACACACCGAGCTTGGAGCGGTGGAACAGTCGCGCCTACGACAGCAGCTTCGGCTACGTCTCGACGCAGGGCGCGCCACTGGTCGACCTGCTCGACCCGCGGCCCGGCGAGCGCGTGCTCGACCTGGGCTGCGGCACCGGGGTGCTGACCGCGCAGATCGCCTTCCGAGGGGCCGAGGTCCTCGGCATCGACGGCTCGCCGGCGATGATCGAGAAGGCGCTGGCACAGTATCCGGGCATCAACTTCATCGTCGGGGACGCGCACGACTTCACCGTCGTCGATCCGTACCACGCGGTCTTCTCCAATGCGGCGCTGCACTGGATGACCCGCGACCCCGGCGCCGTGATCGCAAGCGTCCGCGAGGCACTCACGCCTGGCGGGCGCTTCGTCGCGGAGATGGGCGGTGCGGGCAACTGCGCGGAGCTGACCGCGGCCATGCACACCGCCTGGCGCGAATTCGGGCTGCGCGAGCCCGAGCTGCCGTGGTACTTCCCCACTCCCGCCGAGTACGCCCGCCGCCTGGAGCAGGAGGGCTTCGTCGTGCGGCTGCTGGAGTACTTCGACCGGCCGACGCCTCTCGAGGAGTGCCCCGGCGGGGCCGCCGACTGGGTGCGCATGTTCGCCGGGTCGGTGCTCGAAGGGCTGCCGCCCGAGATCGTGGAGCCTCTGCTCCAACGGGTCAACGAGCTGGCCGCGCCCGCACTGCGCAGGGAGAGCGGCTGGATGGCCGATTACGTGCGGCTACGTTTTGCCGCTGTTCGGCGTTGATGCGACGGCATGATGCGTAGGGCTGTTTTGCCGGACTATGGTCTGTTCCGTGGGCGGCGTGATGATGGCTGCACCGCTGCCACGGCGTGAGGGGCTGGTGAACGGAACGGGATGAATTTCTGCCTGAGCGACCTCGTACCACCGTTGAGGTGGAGCGACGCGTCGACGATCACGCTACTCGCCGGGCAGCCGGACCTGCCGGACGCGTGGTGGCGCAGCCTGCCCATGCCCCGGGTGCTCGCGGCGATCGGCCCCGAATCGCTGGGCGAGCTGCTCACGGAGATCGCCCTGGAGCACTGGCCCGCGGCGGCGATCGGTGACGTCCTGCCCGCCCTGTACGTGCTCGACCCGGAGGAGGCCGACGAGCCCGCGGTCGCGATCGCGCTCGACCGGGCCGGGTCGTGGGCCGGGCTGCTCGCGCTGACCGGGCGGGAGCTGGTGGACCAGCCGTTCATCCAGGCGCGGCCGGTGCTGAACATCCTGTTCACGGCGGTCCTCGCGCGTCTCGCGCCCGAGCGTCCCGGTGTGGACGTCGAGCCGTACGCGGCGGGCGGGCCGGGCGTCGCGTTCGAGGAGGGTGCGGCCGGGCGTGCCGCGTTCCATGAGGGTGTGGCCGGTCATCCGTTAGTGGCGGAGGAGCCGGTGTCCCCCGCCCCCCTGCCGGAACCCGGCGCCCCTGTCGAGGAGCCCGCCGAGCCTGAGACCCCGGCCCGGTTCGCCGACGACTCCTACTCCACTGAGGACGAGGAGCCGGTGGAGGACGAGGCGGCCGCCGCGGAGGAGCCCGCTGACGGCGCCGCGCCTGACAGGCCGGCCGCCCTGCCGGCCGAGGCCGCCGAGTGGGACGTCCCCCATGAGCGCGCCGACGACTCCGCCGCTCAGGAGGCCGCCGACGACCTCGGTGAGCACGTCTCCGAGGAAGCCGCCGGGGCTCACGAGGAGCCCGAGCACGTTGAGGGTCTTCCGGCTGAGGCGGAGCACGCGGAGGCCGAGTACGGCGAGGGTCGCGCGGCTGAGCCGGAGCCCGTCGCAGCCGAGCCCCTCGAACTGCACAGCGAAGCCGAGCGCGTCGAGCCGGTGCACGACGAGGCAGAGCACGGCGAGCCGGTGCACGACGAAGCCGAGCACGCCGGGCCGGAGCCCGCCGAAGCCGAGCCGCTCGATCCGGTGCCCGTCGAAGCCGAGCACGGCGAGCCGGTGCACGACGAGGCCGCGGACGCCGAGCCTGGGCGTTCCGAGCCGGAGGTCGAGCCGGAGGCCGCGTCCGTGCAGGGCGCTGGGGGCGGCGAGGGCCAGGAGCTGGTGGAGTCGGTCGAGGCGGCGTTCGCCGGGCTCGACGACAAGACGTGGGCCGTGGCGCAGAACCGGGTCTTCACCGACGAGCCGTCGGCCGTCGACCAGCTGGCCAAGCTCTTCGCGGTCCCCCCCGCCGACATCACCGCCACCGAGTACGAGCTGCGCACCCGCCTCGACCAGTGGCTGGCGAGTGACGAGGCGGCGCCGTTCCGGGCGCATCTGGACGAGCTGATCAAGACGTTCGGACCGGCTCCGTCGAAGGAGCAGCTGGCCGGCGCGGCGAGCTGGCACGGCGCGGAGATCCGCGCGCTGGAGGTGCCCGCCTGGCAGTTCGTGCTGGCGTCGCTCGCGGCGCACGGCCGGCAGCCTCAGGTGCAGCACGTGCCGCCGCAGGTGCAGTTCCCTCCGCCGCCGGGCGGGCCGCGCTCGGCGTTCGGCCCCTTCCCGC
>NZ_POUD01000109.1 GCF_003236395.1 Nonomuraea aridisoli
GGTCAGGGCGGTCGTGTCCAGGCTGGGGGTGTTCAGGGTCGGGGCGGTGAGGCTGGCGGTGGCCGGGTTCGGTGTGCTCGGGCCGGTGCTGGCCGGGTGCGGCGGCGCGGGGGAGTCCGGGGCCACGGCGACGGTCTCGTCGCCGCCGGCCGCCACCCCGTCCGCGGGCTCGCCGGATCCCACCGCCGGGACGGCCACGCCGACGGGCACGCCGTCCACCGGCACGCCCGCCGCGACCGGCACCTCCGATCCCACCGGCACGCCGGCTCCGACCACGAGCGATCAACGGCCCGACCCTGGAGAGGGCCGGGAGGCGCTCGTCGCCGGCCATTACCAGCCCCTGTGGCCCTTCTCCGGACCCGAGGAGGTCGCCGCCTGGCAGCGCGCCCACCGCGAGAACGGCACCGGCGCCTGGCACCTGGACGCCCGCCGCACCGCCCTCGCCTTCACCCGCGACTACCTCGGATTCGCCGAGATCGACCAGGCCGTCAAGACGGTCATCGACGGCCGGCACGCCCGCGTCCACGTCGGCTTCCGCAGCGAGGAGGTCCGCCGCCCGCTCGTCGCCGCCGTCGTGCACCTCGTCCGGTACGGATCGGGCGAGGACGCCCCCTGGGAGGTCGTCGGCACGGACGACACCTCGTTCACCCTCACCCGCCCCTCGTACGGCGCGAGCGCGGGGTCCCCGATGACCGTGGGCGGGCGCATCACCGGCGTGGACGAGAGCATCAGGATCCAGGTGCTGCGCCCGGGCTCCGACGACCCGGCGGGGGAGGTCTGCTGTGTGCCCGCCGGAGGCGAGGACGCCCCTTGGTCGGCCCGCGTCTCCTATGCCGCCGCGCCCGGCAGGACGCTCACCGTAGTCGCCTCCACCGGCGGCCACGTCGCGACCGTCGAACGGTTCGCGGTCACGGGCGTGCGCCCGCCGTCCTGAGAGCGGTCACGGGCGTGCGCCCGCCGTACGAGAGCGGCCACGGGCGTGCCTCCGCCGTCCTGAGGACCGGGCGGCGCCTGCTAATTTGTAAACGCGCATTCAGGAAACCTCCGGGAGAACCGTATGGGCAGACCGCGTACGACCAGCGACGAGGCGATCCTGCGTGCCACCGCGCGCGCGATCGAGCACCACGGGCCGCAGGGGCTCACGCTGGCCGCGGTCGCGCGGGAGGCCGGGCTCGCCCCCGCCACGCTGGTGCAGCGGTTCGGCTCCAAACGCGGGCTGCTGCTCGCCTTCGCCGCGCACGCCACCGAGGTGGCCGGGCTGCCGTTCCAGCGGGCCAGGAAGGAGCACGGCTCGCCGCTGGAGGCGCTGCGGGCCGCCCTCGCGGGCCTGGCCGAGGGCGTCGCCGGCCCGCGCGAGCTGGCCGGCAGCCTCGGCTTCCTCCAGCTCGACCTGACCGACCCGGAGTTCCGCGAGCACGCCGCCGAGCACGCCCGCCGCACCCGCGACGAGATCGCCGGCCTGCTCGCCGACGCCGTGACCGCCGGTGAGCTCCGCGGCACGGCCGACCTCGGCCCGCTGGCCCGCGCGGTCCAGGTCGCCTACAACGGCACGCTCATCGTGTGGGCCCTGACAGGAGAAGGCCCCCTCGCCGAGGCGATGCGCGAATCCGTCGACCAGGCGCTGCGGCCGTACGCTGCCACCTGAGGACGCCGCCCCGGAACGGGATCGGCGCCCCCGCGACAGGGAATGATCGTGAATCGTCCGGTCCCATCGGTCACGAGGTGCACATGAGCCAAGTGGAAGAAACGGCCCCGCAGTCATTGGCGGAGCTGGCCCGCAAGCATGGGCTGCGCCCCGCCATCGCCCGGCCCAGGTTCCCCGTCTACCTGCGCCAGCTCTGGCAGCGGCGGCATTTCGTCCTGACGTACGCGACCTCGCGCAACGTCTCGAAATACTCCGGCTCGGCCCTCGGGCAGCTCTGGCAGGTCATCACCCCGCTGCTGAACGCCGCGATCTACTACGTGATGTTCGGCCTCATCCTGGGCGGCAGCAGGAACATCGAGAACTACACGGCGTTCCTGCTGACCGGGATGTTCGTCTTCACCTACACGCAGCGGACGGTGAGCGCCGGGGCCAGGTCCATCTCCGGCAACCTGTCGCTGATCCGCGCCCTGCACTTCCCGCGCGCCTCGCTGCCGCTGGCGTACACGATCCAGGAGCTGCAGCAGCTGGTCATCTCCATGGGCGTGCTCCTGATCATCGTGCTGATCACCGGGGAACCGGTGACGTGGTTCTGGCTGATGATCCCGGTCGTGCTGGTGCTGCAGACGCTGTTCAACATCGGCGCCGGGCTGGTGCTGGCCCGGGTCGGCGCCCAGCTGCGCGATCTCAACCAACTGCTGCCGTTCATCATGCGCACCTGGCTGTACGCCTCCGGCGTGTTCTTCGCCATCCACGACAAGGTGGTCAACACCGCCGGCCTGCCCGACTGGGTGGCCACCGCGATGTACCTCAACCCGGCGGCCTCGTACATCGAGTGGATGCGCGACATCCTCATCGGCAACCACAACCCGCCGCAGGCGGTGTGGCTGTCGTGCCTGGTCTGGGCCGTGGTCGCCCTGGTGGCCGGCTTCTGGTACTTCTGGCACGCCGAGGACAGGTACGGCCGCGGCTAGCGTGGCGCGAGACGACGGGATGAAACGACGCCGGGGCGCGGTTGATCAGGGCGGCACGACCGTCGCACCGGTGAAGGAGACCCCCGTGACCTCCCAGGCAGACCAGCCCGCCGTCCGCCAGCTCAGGCTGGTGGTCGAAGCGGACGACTACGAGGCCGCGCTGGCCTTCTACCGCGACGTGCTGGGCCTTCCCGAGCAGGCCGCCTTCTCCGGCGGCGACGGGGCGCGCGTGGCGATCCTCGACGCGGGCCGCGCCACGCTCGAGATCGCCAACCCGGCGCAGAAGAAGATGATCGACGAGGTCGAGGTGGGCCGGCAGGTGGCTCCCCGCATCCGGGTGGCGTTCGAGGTGGACGACGCCCGTGAGACGACCGGGCGGCTGGTCGAGGCGGGCGCCACGGAGGTCGCGCCGCCCGTGGTCACGCCGTGGCGGTCGCTCAACGCCCGCCTCGACGCGCCCGCCGGCCTGCACATCACCGTCTTCCAGGAGCTGAGCCCCCCTGAGGAACGCGAGTCGCTCGAAGGCTTCGGCACCGACGGTTGAGCGCGGCTCACACGGCCGGGGTCACGGCGGCGACGAGCTCCTGGCGGTGCAGGCGGGCCTGCTTGGGCATGTTCCAGCCGAGCACGCCGGTGGCCCGGCCGTCCTCGCGGTAGAGCGCGACGAAGCGGCGCCCGGCCGGGTCGCCCTCCACCACGCTCACCTCGGCCGTGGCCGACGGCAGCCCGAACACGTGGATCTTGGCGTCGAACTGGTCGGTCCAGAAGTACGGCACCGGGGTGTAGTGCCGTTCGGCGCCGAGGATGTTGTCGGCGACGGCGAGCGCCTGCTCGACGGCGTTGGTCCGGTTCTCCAGCCGCAGCGAGCCCAGCGTGGCGTGCTCCCAGCGGGCCACGTCCCCGGCCGCGTAGACGCCGT
Organism: Nonomuraea aridisoli; assembly: GCF_003236395.1. Taxonomy (GTDB): domain Bacteria; phylum Actinomycetota; class Actinomycetes; order Streptosporangiales; family Streptosporangiaceae; genus Nonomuraea; species Nonomuraea aridisoli. The sequence continues at coordinate 3,536 of NZ_POUD01000109.1, forward strand.
CGGCCGCGCGGCAGCGCGAGTCGCACACGACGCCGTCGGCCACCCGCAGCCCGCTGCCCGCCAGCCAGCCGGTCGCGGGCTCGGCGCCGATCGCGACCACGACCACGTCGGCCGGCAGCACCTCGCCGGTGCCGAGGCGCACACCGGTGACCCGGCCGTCCTGCCCGGTCAGGCCGGTGACGCCGGCGCCGAGCCGCAGGGCGACCCCGCGCTCGGCGTGCAGATCGGCCAGCAGCTCCGCGACCATCGGCCCGAGCTGGGCGGCCAGCGGCGCCGGCTGCGGGCCCGCCATGGTGACCTCCGCTCCGAGGCCCCGCGCGGTCGCGGCGATCTCCGCGCCGAGCACGCCCTCGCCGACCACCACGACCCGTACGGACTCCTTCAGCTCCCCCCGCAGCGCCAGGGCGTCGTCCAGGGTGCGCAGCACGTGGACGCCGGACAACCCGTCCTGGCCGGGCAGCGTACGGGGCCGCAGCCCCGTCGCGACGACCACGGCGTCACCGCCGAGGACGCGCCCGGACGCCGTGCGGACCGTGCGGGACCCCGCGTCCAGGGCCACCGCCGGGTCGCCGAGCACGAACTCCGCCCGCAGCGCCGCGAGGGTCTCCTCCGTCCGCAGCCGGGCCCGCTTCGGGTCCCAGGCGCCCGACAGCACCTGCTTGGACAGCGGCGGGCGGTCGTACGGCAGGTGCGGCTCGGCGCCCACCACGCTCACCTCGCCGCGGTAGCCCTTGCGGCGCAGCGCCTCCGCGGTGGCCAGCCCGGCCGCGGACGCGCCGACCACCACGACACCGGACGGCACGCTCACGCGTTCTCGTCCACGTCGATCGCGGCCGCGGGGCAGACGGCGGCCGCCTCGCGCACCGCCGCGTGCAGCTCCTCCGGCGGCGCCGCGTCCAGCAGCACCACGATGCCGTCGTCCTCGCGCTGGTCGAACACGTCGGGCGCGAGCAGCACGCACTGGCCGGCGCCGCAGCACTTGTCCTCGTCAACGGTGACTTTCATCCTGGATTCCCTCTGTTGCTCGTGCTGTTACTCGGTGCTCGTGTACTCGGTGCTCGTGACGGGGGCCAGCCACAAGCCGGTGATCGCGTCGATCAGCCCGGTCCCGGCGTCGTGCCAGCTGGACCGGAAGGTGGGCCCGCCCTCGGCGAGGGCCCGTTCCCGTTCGGCGCACATGTGCACCAGGAGCTGGCGGGCCATGTCGTCGCGCTCGGCCCGCACCTCGGCGGGCAGGTGCGGCAGGCACCGGTTCAGCCCGTCGATGATCCGCTGCAGTGTGGGCGAGGTGAGCGCCTCCTCCATGATGATCGGGCGCAGCACCGGGTCGGTCATCACCTGGGCGGCGAACCGCGCGAACCACGTCGGGTGGTCCAGCGTCGCCAGATGGGCGGTTATCGGGCGCACCAGGCACGTCACCCACTCCCGTACGCCGGCCGCGTCGTCCGTCTCCGCCACCAGCTCACCGCGGACGAGCTCCATCGGGGCGGCGTGCTTGCGCATGATCGCCCGTACCAGGTCGGCCTTCGTGCCGAAGTGGTAGCCGACCGCGGCGTTGTTGCCCTGCCCGGCGGCCTCGCTGACCTGGCGGTTGGACACGGCGTACACGCCGTGCTCGGCGAACAGGCGCTCCGCCGCCGTCAGGATGTGCTCACGCGTGGCGCTGGCCCGCCCGGGGTGCACGGCCCTGGCGGCCACCGTCACCACCGCACCGGGACTTCGGCCAACCCTCCGACGATGAGCCCCTCGACCCGCTTCAGGTCCTCGACCGGCACCGCGAGCTCCAGGGTGGGCAGCCGGCGCAGCAGCACCTCCAGCACGACCTGCAGCTCGGTGCGGGCCAGGGACTGCCCGAGGCAGGAGTGGGCGCCGGAGCCGAAGGCCAGGTGCGGGTTGGGGCTGCGCCGCAGGTCCATCTCGCCGGCGTTGTCGAAGGCGCCCTCGTCGCGGTTGGCGGCGGCCATGCTGCAGATCACGGTGGTGCCGCGGGGCAGCACGGTCCCGCCGATCTCCGCCTCCTCGGGCAGGTAGCGGGGCAGGCCGAAGCCGGCGTTGGCGTCGAAGCGCAGCGACTCCTCCACCGTCGTGCGGACGAGCGACGGGTCGGCCAGCAGCGCCTCCCAGCGCGTACGGTCGGCCAGCAGCATCGAGACCATCTTGCCGATCATGTTGGCGGTGGTCTCGTGCCCGGCGACCAGCAGGCCGATGCCCGTGGCCAGCAGCTCCATGTCGGACAGGCCCTCGCCCTCGACGGCGCTCTGCTTGATCAGCTCGCTGAGCAGGTCGTCGCCCGGCTCGGCCCGCTTGGCGGCCACGTGCCCGGACATGTAGGTGAAGAAGTCCATCTGCGCCGCGGTGCTCTCCTCGCTCGTGTAACGGGTGAGGTTGAGCAGCATGTCGGACCAGCGGGAGAAGCGGTCGCGGTCGTCGGCGGGCACGCCGAGCATGTCGCAGATCACGTAGACGGGCAGCGGGAAGCCGAGGCTCGCCTTGAGGTCCGCCGGGTGGCCGCGCTCGACCATCTCGTCGATGAGCTGCTCGGCGATCGCGGCCATCTGGGGCCGCAGGGCCGCCATGCGCTTGGCGGTGAACCACTTGCCGACCAGGCGGCGCCAGCGCAGGTGGCCTTCGCCGTGGTCGGGGATGATTTTGGACATCTCGCTGTTGAACACGCCGCCCGACTCGCTGTCGGTGAGCCGCGCCGCGTCGTCGGCGGTGAGCTGGCGGGTGAAGCGCGGGTCGGCGAGGACCTGCTTGACATCCTCGTAACGGGTCACCAGCTTGGCCTCGTCGCCGCTGGGCAGCTTCACCTTCGCCACCGGGCACTCCTGGCGCAGGCGGGCCCACTCCGCGGGCGGTTCCAGGGCCGCCTCGCTGGGAATGGGGTAGCTCAGTGTCTGCTGTACGTCACCGTGGCTCACTGGGACCTCCTTTGACTTGCGATTTCAGCGACAGTAAACCGACATGTCGGGATTAAGTCAAGCGGTTGATTTAAAATCTACCAACAGTTGCCGATCATGAGCACCGCTTCCCGGCGCGCCTTTCCCATCCCGCGAACGAAGGCTCGGCATCCCCGGGGCACGGCGCCTGCGAGCCCCTGACCTGGTCGGACGCGGATCGAGGCTCCCGACCGTTTATGTCCAGGAGCTTGACGGATGATTAACGTGCGCTGAAACGGCCGGTTCATAGGCTGGGTCGGTGGCGAACCTGAGGCGGGCCGCTTGGCCGGGGCTGCTGGCCGTGCTGGTCCTGGCGGCCTTCGCCGCCGGCCTGGGCGGGATCGTGCTCCTGACTCCCGACGAGGTCGAGCAGGCGCCCGAGAGCACCCGGGTCTCGGCGTCGATCTCCGGCTCGGGCTCGACCGCGCAGAAGGGCGCGATGGACGCCTGGCGTGCCGAGTTCCATCGGATCCATCCCGAACTGCGGGTCGACTACCGGGCCAACGGGTCAGGGGCCGGCATCCGCGACTTCATCGCCGGCAACACCGACTTCGCCAGCTCCGACGTCCCGATGCAGCCACGGGAACAGGCGCTGGCCGACCGGCGGTGCGGCGACAAGGCGGTGCACCTCCCCATGGTGGTCGGCCCCGTCGCGGTGACCTACAACCTGCCGTCCGTGCCGGACCTGAAGCTGTCGCCGGCCACCTTGACCGGCATCTTCAGCGGGCGGATCACCAGGTGGGACGCCCGCGAGATCGCCGCCGACAACGCCGGCGCGCGCCTGCCGCGCACCGCCATCCGGGTCTTCCACCGCTCCGACGACTCGGGGACGACGCACAACTTCACCGCCTATCTCAGGACGGCGGGCCGCTGGCCGCACCCGCCGTCCCGGACGTGGACCGGCGCCGGGCAGGGCGTCGCGGGCTCGTCGGGGATCACCCGGCTCGTCCAGCACACCGAGGACTCCATCGGGTACGTGGAGTACGGGTTCGCCAGCAACGCCCGCCTGCGCATGGCCAAGGTGCGCAACGCCTCCGGCCGATTCGTCGCGCTCTCCCCGCAGACCGCCAGCAAGGCGCTGGAGGACGCCCGGGTCGTCGTCGGCGACGGTCTGGTGGTGGAGTTCGACTACCTGACCAGGCGCAGGAACGCCTATCCCATCGTGCTGCTCACGTACGAGATCGTCTGCCTGGGCGAGCCGGACCCGCTGGTGCGCACCTTCCTGAGTTACACCGTGAGCGACGCCGGCCAGTCGTACCTCTCCCTGCACGGCTACGGCCCGCTCCCGCAGAACCTCCTCGTCCAGGTACGCGCCCGGCTCGGCGTCTCCACCTGAGCGAACCCGGGCCGTCCCGGTGCATATCTTGACGAAGATGGGCAGGGGCGGCTGCGGAGGTGTTCCATGTCTTGCCGGCCCGCCCCGGTCGCCCACCGGACGATCGACGTCGACGGGATCACGACCTTCTACCGAGAGGCAGGATCTCCCCGACGCGCCGGTGTTCCTGCTGCCGCACGGCTACCCGTGCTCCTCCTACGAGTTCCGCGCCCTCATGCCGGCTCTCGGCGACCGCCGGCGGCTGATCGCCCCGGACCTGCCGGGGTTCGGCTACAGCGACACCCCCGAGCGCTTCTCGTACACCTTCGACGGCTACGCGCGGTTCCTCGAACGTTTCACCGAGGTCATGGGCTTGTCGCGGTACGCGCTCTACCTGCACGACTACGGCTCGCAGTTCGGGCTCCGGCTGGCCATGCGCGCCCCTGAGCGGGTCGCGGCGCTCGTCATCCAGAACGGCGACATCTACGAGGACGCCCTGGGCCCGAAGTACGCCTGGCTCAGGGAGTATTGGGCCTCGCCGACGCCGGAGGGCCGCGAGAAGATGGCCGCCAACGTCTCGGAGGAGGGTTTCCGGGACGAGTTCGTCGGAGGTCTTCCACCGCACCTGGCGGAGCGCGTCAGCCCCGACCTGTGGAAGCTCCACTGGAGCCTGATGGACACGCCGCGTCGCAGGGAGAACGTCGTCGGCCTGTTCGAGGATCAGGCGACCACTCTCGCCTGGTTCCCCGAGGAGCAGGCGTACCTGCGCCGGCACCGGCCGCCCACGTTGATCGTCTGGGGGCCGCACGACGGCTACATGCCCGAGGAGTCCGCCCGCGCGTACCTGCGGGATCTCCCGGACGCGGAGCTGCACCTCCTCGACGCCGGGCACTGGGCGCTGGAGACGAGCCTGGACGAGATCGTCCCTCTGGTGCGCGACTTCCTCGGCCGCGTCCACATCTAGCAGGGGCGAGGCGGTCCGGATTCAGGCCGTCACCGGGACGAAGCGGATGCCGAGTTGATGGTAGATCTCCGCCTGGTCGTGGTAGGCGCGGTGGGCGGAGATGAGGTCGTTCTCCTTGGTGAACAACCAGCAGAAGCGGAAGTTCACCACGTTGCCGGTGGGTTCGAGCAGTCTTCCCTCGGAGATCAGGAACCGCCCTTCGTGGGTGCCGGTGAAGGCGCCTTCGAGCACCACGGTGTCGTTCTGTTCGAGGCGTTCCCAGACGGTCATGCGTATGTCGGGGAAACCTTCCCACACGTGGTCGTGGTACGAGCGGATCTCCTCGGGTCCGTCGGCCTGCAGTTCCGGGCCGATCATGACGGCTTGAGCGGAGTAACAGCGCGCAACCGCCTCCATGTCATGGGCGTTGACCGCGTCCAGCAGGCGGTCGACGACATCAGGCATCACGAGCCCCCTTCTCATGCCTCGCTTTTCCCTACCCTCACCGTCGGCTGTTACCGGTGTGAGCGGGAACGACGGGCCCCGGCCCGAGGGGTTCCCATGAAGATTTTCAACCCCGTTCGGGCGGACGGCCTGTTACGGGCGGCTCGCGGCGAAGTGTTCGGATCGGGGTTGACGCTGTAGGCTAATGCCATTAGCTTAATGGCTAACGAATTAAGCCCTGGAGGCGGAGATGACCGAGTTCCTGAACGTCGACGGTGGGCGGCTCGCGTACGAAGTGTCGGGCGAAGGGCCGCTGATGGTGCTGGCGCACGGCATCGGCAACGACCGCAGGGCGTTCCGCCACCTGGCGCCGCTGCTGGTCGAAGCCGGATACCGGGTCGCCGCCATGGACATCCGGGGTCACGGCGAGTCGAGCGTCGGCTGGCCCTCCTACACGCGCACCGACGTGGCAGCCGACATCGCCGCGCTCATCCGGCACCTGGGCGGGCCGGCCGTCGTCGTGGGCCACTCGTTCGCCGGCGGGTCCGCGACCATCGTGGCGGCCCGGCACCCCGAGCTGGTCACCGCCATCGTCGAGCTGGGCCCCTTCACCCGGCCGCAGAAGGTCGACGTGGGCGGGCTGCTGCGCAACCCGCGCCACCGCAGCGGACTGACGCGGCTCATGGGCGCCGCGCTGTTCAAGAGCGTCGGCCTGTGGAAGAGCTACCTCGACGTCGCCTACCCGGGCGTCAAGCCCGCCGACCACGCCGAGCACGTCGCCGCGATCGAAGCCGACCTGCGCCGGCCCGGCCGGATGGCGGTCGTCGGCAAGATGGGTCAGGCGGCGCCCGCCGACGCCGGCGAACGCCTGGCCGGCGTCCGGTGCCCCGCCCTCATCGTGATGGGCGGCCAGGACCCCGACTGGGCCGATCCCGAGGCCGAGGCGAACGGTATCGTCGCAGAGATGGCGCCCGGGGTGGGGGTAGTGGCCATCATCGAGGGAGCCGGCCACTACCCCCACGCCCAGTACCCGGCCGAGGTCGCCCAGGCCGTCCTCGGCTTCCTCAAGGACTGACCATGGCCGGCGAGCAGGAGGAGACCGTTGATGGCTAGGGCGGCGTTGTCGCGTGAAGCGGTGGTGGAGATCGCCCTGGGGCTCGTCGACGCGGAGGGCGAGCAGGGGCTGACCCTCTCGGCGGTGGCCACCCGGGCGGGCGTGGCCACACCGTCGCTCTACAAGCACGTACGCAACCTCGCCGAGCTGCGCGAACTCCTCTCCATCCGGATCATGGGCGAGCTGACCGACGAGGTGAGCGCCGCGGTGCTCGGCCGGTCGGGTGACGAGGCGGTCCGCGCGCTGATGGAGAGCTGGCGCTCGTACGTCCTGCGCCACCCCCGCCGCTACTCGGCCATGCTGCAGACCCCGGAACCGGGCCTGGCCGAGGCGGGGTCCCGGCTGGTCGGCATCGCGCTGGCGGCGCTGCGCGCGTACGGCTTGAGCGACTCGGCGGCGATCCACGCGGCGCGTTGCGTGCGCGCCGCGGTCCACGGGTTCTCGATGCTGGAGGCCGGCGGCGGGTTCGGGCTCCCCGAGAAACTCGACGAGAGCTACGACCTGCTGATCGACGTGATGACCTCCGGCCTGAGCACCCCGCGCTGAGCGGGCCTGGGCGTCCGCGAGGTCATCGACGGGGCGAATCCTGGGCCCGAGCCGTGCGTATCGAAGTGGATCTCGGCAAGCCGCACCATGCGGTCAGGGCCGAACGCAGGCTGGAGACAACGGCTGGATCCTCGGCGGTGCTCGCCCATGCGACGTACCCGTCCGGGCGGACGAGCATGAGAGGCAGACGGGGGCTTCTCGGTGTGGCGTGCAGCACGTGCGCCGGCAGCGGGGTCTCCGTCGCGGCGGGCTCGCCGGCGGGGGCCAGGAGCACGAAACGCCCCTCGCGCAGCGCCTCGTACAGCCGCCCCGCCTCGCCGGTCAGCCGGACGTCCGGCACGCGCCGGCCGGTCAGCGGGTGCGATGCCGCAGGCGCGGGGTAGGAGATCGCGAGGCCCGACATGGTCTCCCGCAGCCGCTGGGCGGCCGGCGGGAACAGGTTCACGATCGGCAGCGCCGCACGTGCGGCCCTGGCACGCCGCGTACGGGCCAGCGCCGTGGTGAGCAGGCGCCCGCTGAGTCGCAGCACCATGCGGCCCACCGGATGCCGTTCGGCGTGGTAGGTGTCGAGCGTGCCGTCCGGCGCCCAGCCCTGGACCGCCGCTGCGAGCTTCCAGCCGAGGTTGGCCGCGTCCTGCAGGCCGGTGTTCATCCCTTGCCCGCCCACGGGGGAGTGCACGTGCGCGGCGTCGCCCGCCAGGAACACCCGGCCCACACGGTAGTGGGGAACCTGCCTCTCGTCGCTGTGGAATCTCGTCAGCCAGCGCACGTCGTACAGGCCGAGGTCGGCGCCCATGACGCGGCGGACGATGTCGCTCACTTCCTGGAGAGTGACCGGTGCGCTGCTGGGCAGCTGCCGTCGCCGGTCCCAGGCGATGATCCGGTAGCGCCCGTCCCCGAAGGGCGCGATGAAGCAGAAGCCCTCCGCGCCGGCCTCGAGGGCGAGTTCGCGGGTCGGCGGCCGGCGCAGGCGGACGTCGGCCAGCATGACCGACTCCACCGCGGAACGCCCGAGGAACGGGACGCCGAGCGCGTCTCGTACGACGCTGCGCGCGCCGTCGGCGCCCACGACGAACTTCGCGCGGCGCGTGTGCACCGTGCGGTCGATGCGCATGTTCACGTCCACGCCGTCGGCGTCCTGGTGGAGACCGACGACCTCGACGCCCCGCAGGACCTCCACGCCCATTCTGGAGGCACGGTCGGCCAGGACCCGTTCGGTGTTGTACTGCGGGGTGCACAGCAGGAACGGGAACCGTGATCGCAGCAGGGACATGTCGATGTCGAGCCTGTCGAACAGCCGCATCGTCGTGAAGATCGTGCCGGTCTCGATCAGCTCGCCGGCCACGCCTCGGGCGTCGAGTTGTTCCAGCGTTCTCGCGTGGACGACGAAGGCGCGGGAGAGCTTCGACCCCTGCGGCTCCCGATCGACGATCATGCACGGGACGCCTCTCACGGCCAGGTCACCCGCGAGCAGCAGACCAGTGGGGCCGGCTCCGACGATCAGCACATCGGTGTCAAAGAGCGCCATCAGCGCCTCCAGTCTCCTATGAGCGCCTTGCGAGGTGATCGCCCGGGAGGAGACGGCGACTTGCTGCCACGGTTTCGGCCTGTGAGCCCTTTGCTCATCTTACGACCCGACCGTCCAGAAGTGCCCGGGACCGCTCTCCACGCGGTCTCGCCGCCGGCTGTCAGAGGGACGGGGCTCGTTCGGTGAGGATCTCGGCGCGGGCGAGTTGCACCTCGCGGGCCTTGCGGGCGGCGTACCGCCGCACGGGGCCGAGCGTGGCACGCACGGCGAGCACGTCCGTGACCTCGGTCCCGCCGCCGGCGGCGGCCAGGGCGAAGCGGTAGCCCATCCGCACGCCGCCCGGGCTGTCCACCTCGCCCTCGATGCCGTCGCCGGCCGGCCGCAGCGTCACCTCGATGAGGTTGTCGTACGTCACCACGCGCAGGAACCGGAAGCGTTCCACACAGACGTACCGGACCTCCCCGGGCTCGCGCCGCACGTCGCGCACCTCCACCACCAGGGGCGACAGGCCGACGTAGCTCGACGGCTCGCTCAGGTGCGCGAGCACCGCCGCCGGCGTCGCCGGCACCTGGAAGACGTTGCGCAGCACGGTCTCCGTCATCGCCCCCTCACCGCCGTCCGGACAACGGGGAGCGGAACGCCCGGATGCGCGAAGATCGACGCCTCATGGCCACAGACTGTGCCACACCCGAGCGTCCCGGCCCGAGTGCGTCGTGGTTCCGTCGCGAACCTGAGATCCACGGGCCACCACCCGCCTCCCCGGCGAGCCGCATGCCCCCGCGCGCGGGAGGCGGGCCTACAGCTTGCGCCAGTCGCCCGAGTGCAGGGCGGAGGCGCCCTGGGGGCCCATCATCGTCATCCCGCCGTCCACGAACACCGTCGTCCCCGTCACGTACGAGGCGGCGGGCCCGGCGAGGAAGGCCACCACGGCGGCGACCTCGCGGGCGTCGCCCGGCCGGGGAACGGGGTTGCCGGGACGGCTGCCCGCCTGCGGCGGCATGTCCTCCTGGCCGGTCATCGGCGTGGCGATCTCGCCCGGGGCCACCGTGTTGACGGTGATGCCGTGCTCGGCCAGCTCCAGCGCCAGCACCCGGCTGAGCATGCGCAGCCCGCCCTTGGCCGCGCAGTACGGGCCCGAGCCCATCTTCGGGTACTCCTCGTGCACGCTGGTGACGTTGACGACGCGCCCGCCCCGGCCGGTCGCGACCATGCGCCGAGCCGCCCGCTGCGCGCACAGGAACGGGCCGTCGAGGTCCACCGCCAGCACCTGCCGCCAGCGGTCGAAGCCCATCTCCAGGAGCGGCTCGTGGCTGCCGGTGCCCGCGTTGTTCACCAGCACGCCGAGCCCGCCGAGTTCGTCGGCCAGCTCGTCCACGACGGCCGAGGCCCGTTCGGGGTCGGTGAGGTCGTGCCGCCGCACGGCCGGCGCGCGCCCCAGCCCGCGGACGAGCTCCGCCGTCTCCTCGGCGCCGTCTCGGTCCTCGTGGTAGGTGATGCCGACGTCGAACCCCTGCTCGGCCAGCGCCACGGCAGTGGCCTTGCCGATCCCGGAGTCCGCCCCCGTCACGATCGCCACCCGGTCGTACGCGTCGCTCATGATTCCTCGCTTCCGTTCCCGGACCGCTCTCCTTCCCCGGACGCCCGCCCGAAACAGGCCGGACGCCGACCGCGAGATGTTCGCCGATCGTTCAGAGGCCGGTCGGGCGGGCGTCACCGTGATCAGCGGAAGGGCCTCCACGATCTGTATCGGACCAGGCCGTAATCAGGTGATCAAGGCTGGCCGAAACGTTGGAGGAGTGCGCATGTTCAGCCCGTCCCCGTCCGTCCTGACCGCCGCCGCCCTGGCCGCCTCCGTGCTCACCGGCACGGGCTCCGGCACGGCCGTGTCCGCCTGCGCCGACGCCCCCATGGCGCCGGTGACGGCGGGAGCGGTGTTCAGCGAGCCGGTGGGCGGCGACCCGGTCGCCATCGTGCGGACGCTCTGCGGGCTGGTGAAGCAGACCCCGGCGGGCGCGAGCATCCAGGTCGCGCACTTCGTCATGTCGGGCACGGCCGGCTCGGAGTTCGCCGCCGAGCTGGTCAAGGCGCACCGGCGCGGCGTCGACGTGCGCGTCATCGTGGACGGCGACCGGCGCGGATCGGCCGTCGCCGCGCAACTCGCCGCCGAGCTCGGCACCGACGTGGGCGCCCGCTCGTGGCTGCACGTGTGCACCGGCCCGATGTCGGGCGGCACGGCGGCCTGCATCGGCGACAAGGGGCAGCACAACAAGTTCTACCTGTTCTCGCAGGCCGGCGACGCCTCGGACGTGGTCGTGCAGTCCTCGGCCAACCTCACGGACCTGAACTCGACCACGTACTGGAACAACGCCGTCGTGCTGCCGGGCAACAAGCGCCTGTATGCCGCGTACGACGCCTACTTCGCCGACCTGGCCGCCGAGCGGAAGAACCTCGACTACTTCCGCGCCGTCCGGACCGGCGCCCGCGGCGGCTCGGTGCGGGCGCAGTTCTTCCCGAAGGCGGGCGGCGACCCCGTCGTGGACGACCTCGCCAAGGTCTCCTGCGGCGGCACCACGATCAGGGTCGGCATGTCCGAGTGGGACGCCTCCCGCGTCGCGATCGCCGAGCGCCTGCGCGACCTGGCCGCCGGCGGGTGCGACGTCAAGATCGTGTACGGGATCATGGACGACGAGGTGAAGGCGGTCCTGGAGGCCGAGCCGCGGATCGAGCTGAGCGCCCTCGGGTCCGGCGGCGCGCTGCCCGGCCGCATTCACTCGAAGTACCTGCTGGTCGAGGGCTCCTACGACGGCGACCACGACGCCCACTGGGTCTTCACCGGCAGCCACAACTACAACGAGACGTCCCTGCGCCGCAACGACGAGACGCTGCTGCGGCTCAACGACCGCGACGTCTACCGGCAGTACGTCGCCAACTTCGACCGCATGCGCGCCGCCGCCTCCTGAGCGGTCACCGTCGCCGGACGTGCGGAAAGGCGGCGCGGCGGTGGCTCCAGCCCCGCTGCACCGCCTCCTGCGTGGCGCAGCGGGCTGGACCAGCGGCGCTGCGCGCGGAACCAGCGGCGTTGCGCCCGGGAGCAGCGGCGCTGCGGGCGGAACCAGACGCCGGCCATCGGGGCGGCGACGGCCGGCCCGATCCCGTGCCGGCCGTCGAGTGGTCAGCCGGTGACGGTGGTGGTGTAGACGTGCAGCTTCGTGCCGGCACCGTCGTCGGGCGGCGTACAGACGCGCGGACCGCCCTTCCGGTGCTGCTCGACACGTGGGAACGCGACCCCGCCTGCGAGCTGCCGGCCGCCCGCGCGTACGGAGAGATGGGCGCGGCGGCCGCAGAAGCCGTACCGGCCCTGCGGGCCGAGCTGACGCGCTACGCCAGATCACGCAGCCGGCCCCGTGGCCGGAACGGCGCGCCTCGCGCAGTCCCTGGGCCACCAGGACCGGCTCGTGAACGGGGCGGTGGCCTTCGGTTGCGCCTGGGCCATCAGGTCCCGTGACCGGGACGGCGGGCTGTCGCGGGCCTGTGCCGGGTCGCGGAGTCGGTCCGGTGGATGGATGGCGGGCCGTTCGCGGTGTTTGCGTCATCATGGAGCGGTTTCGTCAACGGGACGACGGGCTGGGTGTGGGGCCTGGGCTGGAGCAGGGAGATGGTCCCGAGGGCGGGGCGATGAGGAGATCTGGAGGATTCACGTGAGTACGCATCACTGCGCGCGGCCCGTCATGGCCGGTGGTGACCAGCCGTGGTCGTGCCCCGTGTGCGGCTGGTCATGGGAGCCGCTCCCGCCCGAGCCGGTCGCCCACGCCGGGCGGGCGGCCGGTCCGGTGAGCACCCGCACGCTGGTCACGGTCTGCGTCGTGCTGGGAGTGGTCGCGCTGGTCGCGCTTCCGCTGTCCAGGGAGGTGTTCGTCCTCGCGATCTGCGGGATCCTCCTGACCGCCATGGTCCGGATGTGGCAGGAGCTGCGCGACATGTGAGCGTACGGGGGCTTCTGGGAGCGGCGGCCGGCGTGCGACGATCATTGGGCGTCCACCGCACAGGAGGGTCGAATGTCCGCTCTGTCGTTCGAACCGCTGACTCCGACGAGCTTCCTCGAGCGCTCCGCGGCCGTGTTCGGGCAGCGCCTCGCGGTCGTGGACGGCGACAGGCGTCTCACCTACGCCGAGCTGTGGCAGCGGGTCCGCCGGCTCGCGGGTGCGCTGGCGGGGCTGGGCGTGCGGCCGGGCGACCGCGTCGCGGTGCTCGCCCCCAACGGCCACCTGCTGCTGGAGTCGACGTTCGGCGTGCCGGCGGCGGGCGCGGTCATGGTGCCGCTGAACATCCGGCTGTCGTCCGGCGAGCTGGCCTACATCCTGGGCCACGCCGAGGTCTCCGTCCTGCTGCACGACGACGAGCTCACCGGCCTGGCCACGGCGGCGGCCGAGGAGAGCGGGCAGAAGCCGAGGCTCGTGTCCGCCGCCGCGTACGAGACCCTGCTCGACGCCGCCGAGCCGCTGCTGGTGCCGGTGACCGACGAGCTGACGCCGCTGTCGATCAACTACACCAGCGGCACCACCGGCCGCCCCAAGGGCGTCGTCTACCACCACCGCGGCGCCTACCTGCAGGCCCTGGCCATGGCGCTGCACACCCGGCTGGAGGCCGCGAGCGGCTACCTGTGGACGCTGCCCATGTTCCACTGCCACGGCTGGTGCTTCCCGTGGGCCGTCACGCTCGCCGGAGCCCGGCACGTCTGCCTGCGCAAGGTCGACCCGGGCCAGGCGTGGGCGCTGATCCGCGAACACCGCGTCACCCACCTGTGCGGCGCCCCCACCGTGCTGACGTCGCTGCTGGCGCACGCCGACGCCCCCACGGCCGCCCTCGACCCGCGCCTGCTGGCCTGCGTCGGCGGCGCGCCGCCCAGCCCCGCGCTGCTCGGCCGCGCGCTCCAGGCCGGCATCGACGTCCTCCACCTGTACGGGCTCACCGAGACGTACGGTCCCGCCGTCATCAACCAGCCCCGGCCCGAGTGGAGCGGCCTCGGCGTCGACGAGCTGGCCGCGCTGGCCGCGCGCCAGGGCGTCGGCAACGTGATCGCCCAGCGCGTCCGCGTCGTCGGGGAGGACGGCCGCGACGTGCCCGCGGACGCCGCCACGATCGGCGAGATCGCGGTCCGCGGCAACGACGTGATGATCGGCTACCACCGCGACCCGGCGGCCACGGAGAAGGCGGCGCCCGACGGCTGGTTCCGTACCGGAGACCTGGGGGTGCTGCACCCCGACGGCTACGTGCAGCTCGTCGACCGCGCCAAGGACGTGATCATCTCCGGCGGCGAGAACATCGCCTCCGTCGAGGTGGAGAACGCCCTCGTCAGCCACCCGGCCGTGCAGGAGGCCGCGGTCGTCGCCCGGCCCGACCCGCACTGGGGCGAGGTGCCCGTCGCGTACGTGACGCTCGCCGCAGGGAAGGGCGTCACCGCCGCCGAGCTGATCGAGCACGTACGCGGCCGGCTGGCCCACTTCAAGGCCCCCAAGGCGGTGTACTTCGGCGAGCTGCCGAAGACCTCGACCGGCAAGATCCAGAAGAACGTGCTCAGGGAGCGCGCCGCGGCCGGGCCTGCTTAGGCGGCCTCCGCAGGGGAAGGTCGCACCCACGGAGTCGATCGATCGGCAGTGGGGGGCGTCATGGTCGCTTCGGACGGCGTGTTCAGGCGCAAACCGGTGGAGCAGATCGCCACGGAGCACGAAGGGGAGCTGTCCCGTTCGCTCGGGTTGTGGCAGCTGACGGCCATCGGCGTCGGCGGCATCATCGGCGCGGGCATCTTCGCCCTGGCCGGCGCGGTCGCCAACCAGACCGCCGGGCCCGCCGTGCTGGTGTCGTTCCTCATCGCCGGGGTGGCCAGCGCCGCCGCGGCGTTCTCGTACGCCGAGTTCGCCGGTCTGATCCCGAAGGCGGGCTCCGCCTACACCTACGGGTACGCGGTCCTGGGGGAGATCGTCGGCTGGTTCATCGGCTGGGACCTGCTGCTGGAGTACACCGCGATCGTGGCCGTCGTCGCCATCGGCATCTCCGGCTATTTCGGCTTCCTCGTCCAGCAGCTCGGCCTGACCCTGCCCGCCTGGATGCTGGGGGCGCCCGGCACCGGCGACGGGCACGTGGTCGACCTGTTCGCGGTGGTGCTGTGCCTGCTGATCGCCTTCCTGCTGAACCTCGGCATCCGCGCCGCGGCTCGCTTCGAGACGTTCGTGGTGGGCATCAAGGTCGCGGTCGTGCTGCTCGTCATCGTGGTCGGCTTCTTCCACATCAGCACCGCCAACTACTCGCCGTTCTTCCCGTTCGGGGTCGGCGGCGCGATCACCGGCGCGGCCACGGTGTTCTTCGCGGTGTTCGGCTACGACGCGATGAGCACCGCCGCCGAGGAGTCGCGCGACGCCCAGCGGCACATGCCCAGGGCGATCATCTACTCGCTGGTCATCTCCATGATCCTGTACGTGCTGGCCACGCTCGTGCTGACCGGCATGCAGAACTACCGCGAGATCGACCCGGAGAGCGGCTTCTCCTCGGCGTTCGCCTCGGTCGGGCTGTCGGGGCTGGCGACGGTGATCGCGGTGGGCGCCATCGTGGGCATCCTCACCGTCATGTTCACGTTCATGCTGGGCGTGACCCGCGTGTGGTTCTCGATGAGCCGCGACGGGCTGCTGCCCGGCTGGTTCGCCCGCCTGCACCCGGTGCGGCGGGTGCCGTCCCGGGTGACCTGGATCGTCGGCGTCGCCTCCGCGGTGATCGCCGGCTTCCTGCCCATCCGGGAGGCCGCCGAGCTGACGAACATCGGCATCCTGCTGGCGTTCGTGGTCGTGTGCGTGGCCGTGATCGTGCTCCGCTACCGCCAGCCGGACCTGCCGCGCTCGTTCCGCACGCCCGGGATGCCGGTGGTGCCGGCCATCGGGGTGGTCTTCTCGATCTGGCTGATCACGTTCCTCGACCCGGTGACGTGGCTGCGCTTCGCCGCCTGGTTCGCCATCGGGCTGGTCCTCTACTTCGCCTACAGCAGGCGTCACTCGGCGCTGAACTCCGGCCGGCCGCGCTGAGCGACGGTGTAGGCGAGGTCGGCCTCCATCCGGGCCGCGGTCTCCGTGAGCGCGGGCAGGACGCGGCTCACGAGGTCGGCGGCGCCGGCGCGGCCGGCGTGCGTGGCGACGTTCACGGCCGCCACCGTACGGCCGGCGCGGTCGCGGATCGGGACCGCGATCGACCGTACGCCCTCCTCCAGCTCCTGGTCGACCAGGGCGTAACCGTCGGCGGCGGCCCGGCGCACGGCCGCCGCCAGCTCGGCCCGCGAGGTGACGGTGTGCGGCGACAGCCGCCGCGGGACGATCGAGGCCAGCCGCTCCTCCGGCTGCCCGGCCAGCAGCACCCGTCCCATCGAGGTCGCGTACGCGGGCAGCCGGGTGCCGACGGTGATGTCCACGCTCATGATGCCGACCGTCTGCACCCGGGCGACGTAGACCACGTCGTCGCCCGACAGCACCGCGACGGACGCCGACTCGCGCACCCGTGCCACCAGGTCGCTCAGGTGCGGCAGGACGATCTCGCCGAACGTCAGCCCGGACAGGTGCGCGTACCCCAGCTCCAGCACCCTGGGCAGCAGCGTGAACCGGCCGCCGTCGGCGGCGGCGTAGCCGAGGTGTTCCAGGCTCTGGACCGCGCGCCGCACGGTCGCCCGGGGCAGGCCGGTGGCGCGGGCGCAGTCGGCCAAGGTCAGCCCGCCCCGCGCCGAGCCCAGCGCGACGAGCACGGCCAGGCCCCGGGCCAGCGACTGCAGGAACCCCATCCCGAGCTCCCGCTTCGCCACCCGCGCGGCGTCCCCCACGACAACGGCGGCAGCCGGGTCAGGCGGAGCGGGAACGGGCGGGCGGCCGGTAGGAACAGCCCCCATCTCGGCGGACGCGATCGGGCGGCCGGCGAGGGCGGCCTCCATGTCGGCGACGGCCTTGCGGAGGGCGGGCAGGCAGTGGTCGCGCAGGCCCGCGGCGGTGTGGCGGCTGGTGTGGCTGACGACGCTGAGCGCGCAGGCGGCCCGCCCGTCCGGCCCGCGCACCGGCGCCGCCACCGCGATCAGGCCGGGCTCGATGAGCTGGTCGTCCAGCGCGTACGGCGCCGACGGGTCGAGCAAAGCCAGCCCGGCCGCGCACCGGCCGGCCGGCAGCAGGTCGCCGACCCGGAAGGTGACCGACATCGTGCGCCGCCGGGTGACCTGCACGACGAAGCGCACCCCGTCGCCGTCGCGGACCGCCAGCGACACCGACTCGTCCAGCTCCTCGGCCAGCCGCTCGGCGACCGGCGTCAGCGCGTCGCGCAGCCCGCTCCCGGTCAGGTACGCCTCGCCCACCTCCATCAGGCGCGGCGCGAGGCGCACGTCACGCCCGTCGATCCGTACGTAGCCGAGGTGGGCGAGCGTGCCGAGCACCCGGTCCACCGTGGAGCGGGCCAGGCCGGTCACGCGGACGAGGTCGGTCGCCCGCGCCGGCCGCCCCGGTTCGGCGGTCAGCGCGCGCAGCACCGCCAGGCCGCGCTCCACCGTTCCAGCCGCTTCCATCGGACCTCCCAGCCGCCCCGAAGGGCTTTGACAGGACAGCCCCTCAAGCAGATACTCAAACCACCACAATAGTGAACTAAAGTTCGCACAGCGAACACCCCTACGCGAACGGAGCGTCGTGCCAAAAGACAAGGTGGTCGCCACGGCCGCGGAGGCGCTGGCAGGCGTGCGGGACGGCGCGTCGTTCGCCGTCGGCGGCTTCGGCCTCAGCGGCATCCCCAACGTGCTGATCCAGGCCCTCTACGACACCGGCGTCACCGGCATCGGCGTGGTGTCCAACAACTGCGGCGTCGACGGCGGCGGCCTCGGCATCCTGCTGGCCGCCGGGCGCATCGCCCGCGTCACCGCCTCCTACATCGGCGACAACAAGGAGTTCGCCCGGCAGTACCTGTCCGGCGAACTGGAGGTCGAGCTCACCCCGCAGGGCAGCCTCGCCGAACGCCTGCGCGCCGGCGGCGCCGGCATCCCCGCCTTCTACACCCCGGCCGGCGTCGGCACGCCGGTCGCGGAGGGCGGCCTGCCGCTGCGCCACAACCCCGACGGCTCCGTCGCGGCCGCCTCGCCGCCGAAGGAGGTCCGCGAGTTCGACGGCCGGCCGTACGTGCTGGAGCACGGCATCAGGACGGACTTCGCGCTGGTGCGGGCCGCCAAGGGCGACCGGTACGGCAACCTCGTCTTCAACAAGGCCGCCAGGAACTTCAACCCCCTCGCCGCCATGGCCGGCCGCGTCACCGTCGCCGAGGTCGAGGAGCTGACGGAGCTCGACCCCGACGAGGTCCACCTGCCCGGCGTGTTCGTCCAGCGGGTCCTCGTGCTGACCCCGGAGCAGGCGGCCGACAAGTCGATCGAGAAGAGGACGACCTCATGAGCTGGACCCGCGACGAGATGGTCGCGCGGGCGGCGGCCGAGCTGCGCGACGGCGACTACGTCAACCTGGGCATCGGCCTGCCCACCCGCATCCCGTCGTTCCTGCCGCCCACCGTGGACGTCGTCCTGCACTCCGAGAACGGCATCCTCGGCGTCGGCCCGTACCCGAAGCCGGACGAGCTCGACCCCGACCTGATCAACGCCGGCAAGGAGACCGTGACCGTGCAGCCGGGGGCGTCGTTCTTCGACTCCTCGACGTCGTTCGGCATGATCCGCGGCGGGCACATCGACGTGGCCGTGCTCGGCGCGATGCAGGTCTCGGCCCGCGGCGACCTGGCCAACTGGATGGTGCCCGGCCGGCTGGTCAAGGGCATGGGCGGGGCGATGGACCTCGTCCACGGCGCACGCAAGGTCATCGTCATCACCGAGCACACCGCCAAGGACGGCACCCCGAAGATCGTCAAGGAGTGCTCGCTGCCCCTGACGGGTAAGGAGTGCGTCCACCGCATCATCACCGACCTCGGCGTCCTCGACGTGACCGGCGAGGGGCTGAAGCTGGTCGAGTGCGCGCCCGGGGTGAGCGTGGACGAGCTGCGCTCCCGTACCGACGCGGAGGTCACGGAGGTCATCGCATGAAGGACGTCTACATCGTCGATGCCGTGCGCACGCCGTTCGGCCGTTACGGCGGCGCCCTCGCCGGCGTGCGCCCCGACGACCTCGCCGCGCACGTCGTCGCGGCCCTGGCCGAGCGGAACGGCCTGGAGAGCGCCGACGAGGTGATCCTTGGCAACGCCAACGGCGCCGGTGAGGAGAACCGCAACGTCGCCCGCATGGCCGCGCTGCTCGCCGGGTTGCCCGTCACCACGCCCGGCGCGACCGTGAACCGCCTGTGCGGCTCCGGCATGGAGGCCGTCATCCAGGCCTACCGCGCCATCGCCGTCGGCGACGCCTCCACCGTGATCGCGGGCGGCGTCGAGTCGATGACCCGGGCGCCGTGGGTGCTGCCCAAGCCGGAGCGGGCCTTCCCGGCCGGCGGCCAGGAGCTCGTCTCCACGACGCTCGGCTGGCGGCTGGTCAACCCCAAGATGCCCGCCGAGCACACGGTGGCGCTGGGCGAGGGCGCCGAGCTGATCGCCGACAAGCACGGGATCACCCGCGCGGAGCAGGACGCGTACGCGCTTGCCAGCCACCAGAAGGCGGCCAAGGCCGACCTCACGCGCGAGATCGTGCCCATCGCCGGCGTTACCCGCGACGAGGGCATCCGCCACGACACCTCCATGGAGGCGCTGGCCAAGCTGAAGCCCGCCTTCCGCAAGGACGGCGGCACCGTCACCGCCGGCAACTCCTCCCCGCTCAACGACGGCGCCGCGGCGCTGCTGCTGACCGACGAGGCCGGGCTGCGCGGCCGCGAACCCCTCGCCCGCGTCGTGGCGAGCGGCGTCAGCGCCCTGGAGCCGCGCTACTTCGGGCTCGGGCCGGTCGAGGCCGTGAACAGGGCGCTGGCCAAGGCGGGCAAGCGCTTCGCCGACCTGGTCACCGCCGAGCTGAACGAGGCGTTCGCCGCGCAGGTGCTCGGCTGCCTGGCCGAGCTGCCCGACCTCGACCCCGCCATCGTCAACCCCGACGGGGGAGCGATCGCGATCGGCCACCCGCTCGGCGCGTCGGGCGCCCGCGTCACCGGCGCCGTGGCGCACCGGCTGGCCGCGGCCGGCTCGGGCACGGGCGTCGCGTCTCTGTGCATCGGCGTCGGCCAGGGGCTGGCCGTCGTACTCGAAAGGTAGCGTCATGTCCGAACCCCTCAAGCAGGCCGACATCGACCGCGAGATCGCCGAGCTGACCGGCTCCGGCGGCGGACGCTCCGGCCACCCGGCCCGCGACTACACCCCCTACCGCAGCACCGCCCTGCGCCACCCCAAGCAGCCGCTGGTCGCGATCAAGGACCCGGAGGCGGCCGAGCTGAGCGGGCCCGTCTTCGGCGTCACCGACGTGACCGCGCTGGACAACGACCTCACCCAGCAGCACGTCGGCGAGCCGCTGGGCGAGCGGATCACCGTCACCGGCCGCGTCGTCGACCGCGACGGCCGCGCCGTGCGCGGCCAGCTCGTGGAGATCTGGCAGGCCAACGCCTCCGGCCGCTACCTGCACCAGCGCGACGACCACCCCGCGCCGCTCGACCCCAACTTCACCGGCGTCGGCCGCTGCCTGACCGACGACGACGGCTTCTACCGCTTCACCACGATCAAGCCCGGCGCGTACCCCTGGCGCAACCACCAGAACGCCTGGCGGCCGGCGCACATCCACTTCTCGTTGTTCGGCACCGCCTTCACCCAGCGGCTGGTGACCCAGATGTACTTCCCGGGCGACCCGCTCTTCCCGTACGACCCGATCCTGCAGTCGGTGACCGACGAGAGCGCCCGGCAGCGGCTGGTCGCCGCGTACGTGCACGATCTTTCGCAGCCGGAGTGGTCGCTCGGCTACCGGTGGGACATCGTGCTCGACGGGCCCGCCGCGACCTGGATGGAGGAAGGCCGATGAACCCCACCCCTTCGCAGACGGTCGGCCCGTTCTACGGGTACGCGCTGCCGTTCCCCGGCGGTGGCGACGTCGCGCTCGGCGGCATCACCGTCCACGGGTACGTCTACGACGGCGCGGGCGCTCCGGTGCCGGACGCGCTGCTGGAGTTCTGGCAGGCCGACGAGGACGGCGACCTGCGGGGCAAGCCCGGCTCGCTGCGGCGCGACCCGGTGAACGGCGCGGTCATCGGCCGGAACGGCGTCGACTTCACCGGCTTCGGCCGGGTCCCCACCGACGCCGACGGCCACTGGGTCCTGCGCACGGTGCGGCCGGGAAACGGGTACATCAGCGTGTGCGTGTTCGCTCGCGGCCTGCTTCACCACCTCTACACCCGCATCTACCTCGGCCAGGACGCCTTCCTGGACTCCCTGCCGCCGCAGCGGCGGGAGACGCTGGTGGCGGTCGAGGAGCGGGAGGGCGTGCACCGCTTCGACATCCACCTGCAGGGCGAGAAGGAGACGGTCTTCCTTGACTTCGGCTGACCCCGGAGCCGACCTGGGCCTGCTGTCCCCCATGCGGGGGGCGGCCGAGGCGACCGGGGACGCCGCCGTGCTCCAGGCCATGCTGGACGCCGAGGCGGCACTGACCCGCGCCCAGGCGGCCCTCGGCCTGGCCCCGGCCGAGGCGGCCGAGTCGGTCACCGCCGCCGCCCGGGCCGGCGCGTTCGACCTGCCCGGCCTGGCCGAGCGGGCCCGTTCAGGCGGTAACCCGGTGATCCCGCTGGTGCACGACCTGCGCGAGGCCGCCGCCCCGCACGGCGCGTACGTGCACCGCGGCGCCACCAGCCAGGACATCGTCGACACGGCGCTCATGCTCGTCGCCCGCCGCGCGCTCGGCCCCGTCCTGGCCGACCTGGGGCAGGTGATCGACCGGCTCGCCGGGCTGGCGGCCGAGCACCGCGACACCCTCATGGCCGCGCGGACGCTCACGCAGCAGGCCGTCCCCACGACGTTCGGACTCAAGGCGGCGGGCTGGCGCGCCCTGGCCGTCGCCGCGCGCGCCCGGCTCACCGTCGCCCGCGAGGCCCTCCCCGCCCAGCTCGGCGGCGCCGCCGGCACCCTCGCCGCCTTCGGGGACGAAGGCGTCGACACGGCGTTGCGGCTGCCGGGCCGGTTCGCCGAGGAACTGGGGCTGGCCGGGCCCCGGCTGCCGTGGCACGTTCTGCGCACCCCCGTCGCCGACCTGGCCGGGGCGCTGGCGTTCACCGCCGGGGCGCTGGGCAAGCTCGCGGCCGACGTGCTGGTGTTGTCGCGTACCGAGATCGGGGAACTGTCCGAGGGCGTGGGCGGCGGGTCGTCGTCCATGCCGCACAAGCACAACCCCGTGCGGGCCACGATGATCGCCGCAGCCGCCCGGCAGGTGCCGCCGCTGGCCGCGATCCTCTACGGCTCACTCGCCGCCGAGGACGAGCGGCCGTCCGGAGCCTGGCACGCCGAGTGGCAGCCGCTGCGCGAGGCGCTGCGCCTGGTCGCCGGCGCCGCCCGCGACGCCGCCGAACTCGTCACCGACCTGCGCGTGCACCCCGACCGGATGCGCGCCGGTCTGACCGTTCCCGGAGACCCCGGCGCCGCCCCCGCGCTCGTGGACCGGGCCCTGACCGACGACCCCGGGCCCGCGGGTCCGGGCACGGACAACGAGGCACAGTCGTGATGTTGCACTACCGCCTGGACGGCCCCGAGCAGGGACAGCCGCTCGTTCTGGGGCCGTCGCTCGGCACCTCCACCCGCCTGTGGGACGCGCAGACGCCCGCGCTCGCCCGCACCTTCCGCGTCCTCAGGTACGACCTGCCCGGCCACGGCTGCTCGCCCGCGCAGCCGTTCCAGAGCCTGGACGACCTGGCGGCCCTGGTGCTGGAGACGGCCGCCGCCGAGGGCATGGAGAGCTTCCACTACGCGGGCGTCTCCATCGGCGGCGCGATCGGCGCCACGCTGGCCGTCCGCCACCCCGGGCGCGTGCGTTCCCTGGCCATGGTCTGCTCCTCGGCCCGGTTCGGCGACCCCGCCTCCTGGCGGGAGCGGGCCGCGCTGGTCCGCGCCGAGGGCACCACGCCGCTGCTGGAGGCCAGCGCGAGCCGCTGGTTCGCCGGGCCGACCCGGCAGGACCTGCTCGACGAGCTGGCCGCCGCCGACCCCGCCGCGTACGCCGCCTGCTGCGACGCCCTGGCCGCCTACGACCTGCGCGGCGAGCTCGCGTCCATCACCGTGCCGGCCCTCGTCGTGGCCGGCCGCGAGGACCCCGCGACGCCGCCCGCGCACGCCAGGGAACTGGCCGACGGCATCCCGGACGCCACGCTCGTGGAGCTCGCCGGCGCCGCCCACCTGGCCCC